>JBJEOX010000105.1:0-3239 GCA_051880935.1 Ruminococcus sp. | reverse complement strand
CACGTCCCGAAACGTTACCGATATATCAATCTATAATTCGGGCAACCGCTTTATCTATGTAATCCGACTTTTCCACTCGATTTGCCTGCGGCGGCTTCGCCGCTAAATTATCGTTTAGCGTACCAAAAATTCCCCGAAACAGATGTGACTGCTTCGGGGAATGACGACAGAGATATTAAATTATTATTCTTCACGACCGCACTCAAACGGCTTGTCGTACTTTTCACATTCCTCCGGTTTGCGTGGGAAGAATGAATCGGTAGGAAATTCGATTTTGCTGAAAACTTCGCACGGGTCGTCGGTTTTGGCACAGCACTCCTTGCGTGGAACGCAGAAATCATATGACGGAATCATAATCTGAACCTTGCGCTGAAGTCTGGTGATTGTAAAAATACCGATAGTGACTGCAATCTGCTTCTTTTTGCAGGGCACAAGCTCGCCGCAGAAATAGTCGCAGACACAGTGAGGAATCGGCTTGCACGGCATTGAAGCGCACGGCTTGCAGTTTACAAGCTTTGCCGACAAAGCCATAGGATTTGAAATCTGAACGGTTGCTTTCGGAACGGAATTTGTATACGAACAGCAATCGCAATCATTTTTCTCACACTTTACAGGCTTGTCGCTTGAGAACGACTTCACGCTTCCGTCACTGCCGTAGAGGACAACTCTTTTTCCGTAAACGGCGAGTCCGTTGACCGTAGTCGGCAATGCGCCGTTGCTTGAATAAACGTCGCAGCTCACAGAAAAATAGAACGTCATATCTACCGAGTAGAATCCCCTGTGAAATGCTACCGGCTCAACTTCAACGGTTGATGTAATTACATTTGCTCTGTTTATGCGCACCGAGCAGGCGTTTTCAACAAGCGCCTGATTTGCCTCTGTGAACATAAGCGGCAAATCGCTTAAACAATCCTTTGCTCCGCAGCTGTCATAGATACGGTCTGCGTCTATGCAGATTGCGTCACAGCCCGAATCAGGCGTTCTGTCATCGTTTAAAGGCATCTGCTCTGAACCGTAGGATACATCCGGCATAAAAATAACCTCCATAAATTAGTATTAACAGGCTGTATAACGGCACTGTAACAATACTATTTTATGGAGGTATCTGTATTTTGTGATTGAAAGACGTAAAATCAGTTCAGATATTTTTTAAGAGAATTTTTGAACAGTCTGTATATATACGCCGAGTCGGAATATGCGTAATTTGAAAGTGATACAAAGATTTCCGATTTATCCTTTGTAAAGGAAAGCATTGAATTGTAGTCCTCGGTTCTGCCGGTGTGGCTGAGCTTGTTTCCGTAAACGTAGAATCCCATTGCATAGTTTTCCTTGTACGGAGTGAACATCTGCTTAAGCGACTCTTCGCTGAGCACATCACCGTCAAGCAAACCGTCAACCCATTTGAGCAAATCGGAGATATTCGAAATAAGTCCCATTGACGAGTATCCTACTCCGCTGTAAAGCAGAGAATCGTTTGAATCCGTGCCCTGATAGCTTATGGCAGTTTTCTCACTCGTTTCAAATGACGAGGAATTCATACCGAGCGGCTTGAAGATATTTTCTTCAAGATATTTTTCATAGCTTTCACCGGTCGCTTTTTCAATTATTTCACCAAGCAGATAATAGTTGCTGTCGGAATACATAAACTCGCTGTCAGGCTCAAAAGTCAATTCCTGTTTGAAAATCCAGTCGAGTATTGCTTTCTTATTTTCTTTTTCAGAATTATCTTTTGAAATTTCCGCCTCAATTTCGGGATTTAGGATAATTACGCTGTCGGTTTCATTGTCACGCCTGACGTAATTTTTTATGCCTGACGTCATTGTAAGAAGATTTCTGACTGTTATTTTTTCGCCGTTTTTGTAGGACGTAAAGAATTTATCGAGGGTATCGGAAAGGCTGAGCTTTTTGTCCTCACATAGCTTTAAAACAGCGGCGGCAGTAAACTGCTTTGTTACAGAGCCTGTGTAGTAGCAGGTGTCGATTGAATTTGATATATGACTGTCGGTGTTAGCGTCACCGTTTGCATTGATATATTCAAAATCGTTTCCTATTTTCAGATACGTTGTGCCTTTGTATTTTTTGCCTGAAATTATTTTGTCAAGCTTTGCAGATATATCGTCAGAATCCTGCTTAATCAAAAGATAGTTGTATGATTCGGGATTTGTCGGAACAACGTCATTAGTTGCCTTTGACTCAGTTGACGATGTTGTCTGTTCGGCAGATGTTGAAACTACGGTAGTTTCAACATCCGACAGTTCTGAAACCGAGCAGGAAACCGAAGAAAATGCAAAAAAAGCAGAAAATAAAGAACAAAGCATTGTTTTACAAAATTTCACCAAAACAATCACCCTCTATATTTTTTCCATTTTACTAAAGTTAGCCATAAGTTTTTTTGTTCCGGCTTTATCAAAAGAAATTTCAAGCATTGTATCGTTGCCCATTTTTTCTGTGCTGACAATCATACCCTTGCCGAACACCTTGTGAAGTACGCAGTCGCCTACGTTATAGACAGTTCCGCTTTTTATTGCAGGCTGTTTATATCCTGCAAAGCTACCCGTTGAATAAGAAGTTTTGTTGGCAGAGCCGATTGAAACCTTGTCGCCTGAAGAAGAAAATGACGAGCCCGTTCTTGCAAAGGTTTTGTTTTCTCCTGTAAAATCAATAAGATTATCGGGAATTTCATTTACAAAACGTGAAACCTTATTGTAGCTTGTTGAACCGAACAACATTCTTGAGCGTGTCTTTGTAAGAAAGAGCTTTTCCTTTGCACGTGTGATTCCGACATATGCTAGTCTGCGTTCCTCGTTAAGCTCGTCGGGATTCATAATTGACGACATTGACGGGAAGATTCCGTCCTCCATTCCTGCGATGAATACTACAGGAAATTCAAGTCCCTTTGCGCTGTGCAAGGTCATCATAACGCTTGTGTCAGCGTCTGCATCGTAGTTGTCGATATCGGTCTGGAGCGATATTTCCTCTAAAAATGCCGAAAGTGAAGCTTCGTCGTCGTAGTCCTCCTCAAACTTGATTATATTTGAGGACAATTCTTCGATATTCTCAATTCTTACGTCGGGGTTATCTTTTTCGGTTTTGAGGTAGTTTTCATAATTAGTATGCTCAATTACAAGATTATATAATTCTGCAAGAGAATAATCACCACTCTGTTCAGCTTCAATCAAGCCGTCAATGAGATTAACAAAGGCTTTCAGCTTTGATGCGGCACGTGAAAGCTGAGGATA
>JBJEOX010000104.1:0-3239 GCA_051880935.1 Ruminococcus sp. | reverse complement strand
GGAACGACCCCTGTGTCGTTCCTAAATAAGTTAGATGAACGTCAGTTAGGAACGATACAGGGATTTCTGCCCCTTAATAAGGGGACTGAGGGTTTTTGGGCACCGCCGTACCGTTCCCTACGGATTAATACAAACGTTTCCTCTATAGCCGTAGGGGACGGGTTCCTACACGTCCCGAAACGTTACCTATATATCTATTTATAATTCGGGCAACCGATTTATCCAACCAATCCGATTTTTCCACTCGATTTGACAGCGGTGGCACACCGCCGATTTGCCCGTCGAGGCACTCGACAAATTATCGTTTAACATCGTATTTTCGATTTTGCATTGACATATTAATGCCCTGATATTACAATACATATATAATTCCGGGAGGTAAGCTGATATGAAGAATAAAAGGAAGGACATTTTATATATTGCCGTCGGCGTTGCATTTGTATTTGCCGTATATCTTGTTGTTTCATATTTTCTGCCCTCGACAGTCGGAATTTCCGAGCACGCAGATGCAAAAATAAAGTACTTTACCGAGGATAAAAACATTGAGGTTACACTTGATGACAGCGACTGCGACGAGCTTCGCAGGATTTTCAACGGAAAAACTGCATATCACGACAGTCCGTCCTGCGGATTTACCGAGCTTGCGTCGGTTTCGTTCGGAAATCAGATTTTTATGCCTGCCTGTGACGGTGACGGTATTATAAAGGTCGGCTTAAAATATATTACCATTTCCGAAAAAGAGCGTGACACGGTTGACAAAATATTCGCAAAATACGGCGCAACGTTTCCGTGCTTTTGATTTTGTGACATATATTAACATAAAATTACAATAAAACAGCAAACATTTGTTGTAATAATTTTGTGTGTTTTGTAACCTTTTAAAACTCAATAATCAAATCTGACACCGAATATACAGGTTTATTCTTGTATATTCGGTTATTTTTATTCTACTGGGGAATAATAATTAAAAAATCTCAGGAAAAAATTTCAAAATTATGAAAAAATTAATATGTTTGTAAATTTTATTGCTTGCCCCGTAACTTTTACTTGATTTTTTGAAAGCAATAGAGTATAATTATATCAATCGGTGGCACATTGTGTCATTTGGTGACTGAATACAACGATTTTTACTTTGAAAGGAACTGCTCCGAAACGGTCGAGCAAAGATGGTTTGACAATATCAATCTGTCTGCCCGAATTGCGTGTCGAGGCACTCGACTTTTCAAACTAAAGTGACGGAGGTGGGCAAAATGTTTTCGGGAATGTCAAATCATTCGATTGACGCTAAAGGCAGAATTGTTTTGCCTGCAAAATTCCGTGAAGAGCTTGGAGATACCTTTTTTCTTGCAAGAGGTTTCGGAAACTGCTGTATTCAGGCTATGTCCGCCGACCAGTTCAATTCAATCTGCGCAAAGATTCTTGAGCTTCCTGCCGACAAGGCTATGGCTTTGCAGTACACCTTCAGCGCAACCGCTGTTGAGGTTACCCCGAACGCTCAGGGCAGAGTAATAATTCCGCAGAACCTGCGTGAGTTTGCTTCCATTGAAAGCGACGCTCTCGTAATCGGAATGAACAATCGAATTGAAATCTGGAGCAAAACCAAATTTGACGAATTTATGGCTTCGCAGAAAGATACCATCTCCGAAGCTCTGTCAATGCTGAGATTGTAAGGAGGAATATTATGGAATTCTCCCACATCCCCGTACTCCTCAACGAAACAATCGAGGGGCTTGACATTAAGGAAAACGGTATTTATGCCGACGGAACGGCAGGCGGAGGAGGTCACAGCAGTGAGATTTTAAAGCGCCTTACAACAGGCAAGCTAATCTCAATTGACCGTGACCCCGATGCGATTTCAGTACTCACCCAAAGGTTTAAAAGTAATGAAAACTCTATAATCATAAAGGGCAATTTTGCTGACATTAAGGAGCTTTTACAGCTTCGGGGCGTAGGCAGGCTTGACGGCGTTCTGCTCGACATCGGCGTCTCCTCCCATCAGCTTGATACAGCGTCAAGAGGCTTTTCGTTCCACGAGGACGCCCCTCTTGATATGCGAATGAGTCAGAGCGGAACAACTGCCGAAGAGCTTGTTAACACCCTGCCCTTTGAGGAATTAAGACGTATAATTTCAAGCTACGGCGAAGAAAAATACGCTTCCTCAATTGCAAAGGGCATTGTGTCTGCAAGAGAGCAAAAGCCGATTAAAACTACGCTTGAGCTTGCTGAAATCATCAAACAGAACGTACCGCAGAAGGTAAGACGTGACGGTCATCCCGCACGAAAAACCTTTCAGGCACTGCGCATAGCCGTAAATGACGAGCTCGGCGCACTTGAAAAGGGGCTTGACGGTGCGTTTGAAATGCTCGGAAAGGGCGGACGGCTTGCCGTCATAACCTTCCATTCGCTTGAGGACAGAATCGTCAAGCAAAAAATGGCGTCTTGGTGTCAGGGCTGTACGTGCCCAAAGGATTTTCCTGTTTGTGTTTGCGGAAACAAGCCGAAGGCAAAGCTTGTAAACAAAAAGCCTGTTTGTGCAAATGAAACAGAATTAAACGAAAACCCGAGAGCCAGAAGTGCAAAGTTGAGAATATGCGAAAAAATTTAAAAATTTTTTCTCTCAGCTATAGACAAAGTAACTTATTTGTAGTAAAATATAACAAAGTTGTAAAGAATATTACAAATACAATCAATTGTGGTTAACGTGTTTGTAATTACTACATATACGGTTTACTTTCATTTAGTTCTGTAAAAAGAACAGATTGTGTGTGACAATTAAGATTAATTGTTAAAAATTTGAAACTTTTTTGCTTTATAGAAATATGAGCTTAAAAGCAGTGTGTTTTATGAAAATTTTTTGATAGAGAAAGGCACAAGGTGCAGGAGTAATGGCATACGAAAACAGAAATGCAGCTTATGATTTGAGTCTTTTTGACGAAGATGTTGCCTATTCAAACGGTTCGGCTTTACCAAAGCGCAAAGAACAGGAAGTACATAAGAAGCAGACAAAGGAAAAAACAAAAACTACAGGCAAGGTTTCTACTATTCCTCAGGAGGAATTTTATAGAATCCGCCGCCGTAAGCATAATCCGCTCAAGCTTGCTTTAGGCAGCATCGGCGGTGCGGCAGTTGCTGCAGTAATCGGTTTTATTATAGTGGGACAGGTTCAGCTTACAGAGCTAAATCAGGAAATTATTACGGCTAAGTCATTGCTGGCAGATTCCCAGAGTATTTACACTCAG
>JBJEOX010000103.1:0-3264 GCA_051880935.1 Ruminococcus sp. | reverse complement strand
AAAGCATATTCCGTTGCTGAATTTCAGTAAATCCGTGTATTCCTGCGGCAGAACAAAGCATTTATATTTTTTTAGTATATCAGATAATTCTTTTTCGGAAATATTATTTTTAAATTCAATAATTAGCTTTTTAAATTCACCCTTGCCGCAATAAATTTCGGGCTGCTTTTTCTGAAGCGTTTTAAGAACTTCAATTATTTGTTCAGAATTAAGCATTTCGTCAATATTATCAAAAAGAGATGTGTAGTTTTCAATCTTACTCAAAAAAATCATTCCTTTCATAAAAATTATTGTATCATCACTTGCTGATAGTGTCAATTGTTGCATTTGTTGCCTTAATATGTTATTATATCGATAACAAATAAAAGGGAATGAATGTTTTGGATAATAACAGACAGCTTACTCCGGCAGAACAAAAACGAAAAGAGATTTTTGAAGCTAAGTGCGAAGAAATGTATGCAAATGGTTACACTAAATCGGACTTGACTTTCAGCGTTACCAAAGCAAATATGTACGCTCTTATTATTATGCTGCCGTTTTTGGTTGGATTAATGATTTGGTATTTTGTAGTGAATATAAGTCGTTTTTCATTTGGTTACGGCTTAATCGGATTTGCAGTAATGCTTGCAGCAATGATTTTGCTTACGGTAATTCACGAATTAATACACGGAATAACCTGGGCTGCTTTTGCAAAAAGGCATTTTAAATCAATTGAATTCGGAATAGTCTGGAAAATGCTCACGCCTTACTGCACCTGCGGCGACACGCTTGCAAAGTGGCAGTACATAATCGATGCGGCTATACCGACTGTTATCGTAGGCTTTATTCCTGCGATTATTGCGATTTATTGCAACAGCTTCTTACTGTTTTTGGTTTTCTGGGTTATGATTGCAGCCGGCGGAGGAGACGCCTTAATTATACTGAAAACACTTCGTCACCGCTCAGAAGGAAAAGAGTGCGTATACCTTGACCACCCTTACGAGTGCGGAGTAGTAGTTTTTGAGAAGGAAAAATAAGAGTATGTCTGAATTCAGAATTGAACATATTGCACTGTATGTTGATGACCTTGAAGGTGCAAAGGAATTTTTTGAAAAATATTTTAACGCAGAGTCAAATGAAAAGTATCATAACACAAAAACAGGGTTTCAGTCATATTTTCTTTCGTTTGACGGCAGCGCAAGGCTTGAAATAATGTCAAAGCCTGATGTAGCAGCTGATGATAAAGCATTAACAAAAACAGGTTATGCACACCTTGCTTTCAGCGTTGGGAGCAGAGAAAGCGTTGACAGTCTTACAGCTCAGCTTAAATCTGACGGCTACAGTGTGATAAGCGGTCCGAGAGTAACAGGCGACGGATATTACGAAAGCTGTGTACTGGGCTATGAAAATAATATTATTGAAATAACGGAGTAAAACAAAATTATACGCACAAAAATACCGCCCCACACAAGTGGAGCGGTTTCCATTTAGTAATCAGTAATTAGTTAGCTCTGGTAACCTTACCTGAACGTAAGCAACGGGTGCAAGCATATACACGCTTCGGAGAACCGTCAACAATAGCCTTAACACGCTGTACGTTGGGCTTCCATGTTCTGTTGGAACGTCTGTGAGAGTGAGATACCTTGATGCCGAACTTTACATCCTTACCGCAGAATTCACATTTTGCCATGCGTCTGCACCTCCTTAAATTTGCAAATAATTTTTCTAACTTTGTTATAATAACAGAAAATCAAAGAAATTGCAAGTGTTTTTTCAAAATTTCTTAACTTGTTTTTTACATTAATTTATTATATAATATATTTTAAGTATACATTCAGAACGTAATGAATGACCCCGGTGTCATTCCTTGCATATGCTGACTGATTTTAATCAGAATCAACTTTAATTGCTATATTTATTTCGGAGGAATACTATGCTTTTTCAGCTTTTAAGAGGTAATTTTGATTTTGCGTCAATTGTTGCGGAAATTCTTGCAGTTCTGCTCATTGTCTTTCTTATTCTGCCTTTCCACGAGTGGGCTCACGCCTTTACGGCTTCACTGCTCGGCGACAAAGCTATAAAGTACAGGGGCAGACTTTCACTCAATCCCTTAAGCCATATTGACCCTCTGGGTGCATTGTGCCTGCTTTTGTTCGGATTCGGCTGGGCAAAGCCTGTTCCGATTGACCCGAGAAATTTTAAAAATCCAAAGCTTGGTATGGCTGTGACAGCGATTATGGGACCGATTGCAAACCTTGTTGCGGCATTAGCAGGACTTCTTATTTATAATGCATTGTTCTATCTTGCTTTCGGCTTTTTAATTACCGACATCGGTGGATTTGTCAGAACATTCTTAAGCTTCTACATTTCGTGTAACATCGGTCTTGCAGTTTTCAACCTCATTCCGATTCCGCCGCTTGACGGTTCAAAGGTTCTTTTTCTGTTTCTGCCGGACAGTGCAGTAAACTTTTTCTACAGATATCAGCAGATTTTCTTCATAGCAATTTTTGTGCTTATCTATCTTGGAGTACTTTCTCCTGTTCTCAACTGGGCAACTAACGGAATCTTTGACGGATTAAGCTGGCTTTCTTCATTGCCGTTCAGACTTTTCATTCACTAAATCAAGGAGGGCGGCATATGGAAACGCAGTTGCAATATAAGCTGCCCGTATTCGAAGGGCCGCTTGACCTGTTACTTACTTTGATTTCAAAAAATAAAATAGATATTTACGATATTCAGATTTCCGAGCTTCTCGAGCAGTATATGGAGCAGATTAACCGTATGCAGGAAAATCAGATGGATATTGCGTCAGAGTTCCTTACAATGGCGTCAAGGCTTGTATATATCAAGTCTGTTATGCTTCCGCCAAAGTATGAGGAAGAGGCTCAGGAGCTTAAAAAGGAGCTTACGGGGCAGCTGCTTGAATACGCTGTCTGCCGTGAAATGGCCGCTAAACTCGGTAGTATTTACGACTTTGACACCTATTTCAGAGAAGCCTCTCCCGTAGAATTTGACTTGACCTACAACAGAAGTCACCCGAGCGAGGATATTGCAAAGGCATATGTCAGCGCAGTCGGCAGGGGAAAACGCAAGCTTCCACCGTCCGAAAAGGCTTTTTCCGGAATTGTATCGCATAAAATCGTTTCGGTCAACAGCAAGATAATTCACCTGATGCGCAGACTTTGGCACGGAAAACGCCTTGAATATCACGAGATTTTCGAGGTGTGCGAGGGCAAAAGCGACCTTGTTGCAACGTTCCTTGCAACGCTTGAGCTTATAAAGGGC
>JBJEOX010000102.1:0-3275 GCA_051880935.1 Ruminococcus sp. | reverse complement strand
TCCTTTATAACAGTGTAAATGCTCTCACCTAAGCCTGACGCAATTTCTGCGGCGTGGGAAACGGTTGTTGCACCGATTGAACGCTTGGGCACGTTTATGATACGGCTTAATCTTACATCATCGTGAGGATTGTTGATAACCTGAAGATAAGCCACCATATCACGGATTTCTTCACGGTCATAGAAGCGGTGACCGCCGATTACTCTGTGCGGTATTCCGCTGCGAGAGAGAGCCTGCTCAACGGCGTTTGACTGAGCGTTCATTCTGTAAAGCACTGCGTAATCGGAGAACTTTCTGCCTTTTGCAACGCCGTCAAGAATAGTCTTTGCGATAAACGCCGCCTCGTCACGTTCATTTTCCGAGGTGTGCACCTCAATCTTTTCACCCTCACCGTTTTCAGTCCAAAGGGTTTTGCCCTTTCTCATTGTGTTGTTCGAGATAACCTCGTTTGCTGCGTTGAGGATATTCTGCGTACTGCGGTAGTTCTGCTCAAGGCGGATAATCTGCGCACCCTTGAAGGTATTTTCAAAGGATAAGATATTCTCAATCGTAGCTCCTCTGAATTTATAGATACTCTGGTCGTCGTCGCCGACAACGCAGATGTTGCCGTATTTTTCGGCGAGCATACTTACAAATTTATACTGCACCTTGTTGGTGTCCTGATACTCGTCAACCATTATGTATTTAAACTGATTCTGATAATATTCCAGCACCTCGGGGCATTTTTCAAAGAGCAGAACTGTGTTGCAGAGCATATCGTCAAAATCCATTGCGTCTGCTGTTTTAAGCTTTGACTGATAGATTTCATATGCCTTTGCAATTGAAGCCTTGCGGCTGTCAAAGTTTGCCTCCTTGAGCATTTCCTGCGGAGTCTGCATTTTGTCCTTTGCCTTTGAAATTTCGGACAGAATAGTCTTTGCAGGCAGAATTTTTTCGTCAATATGAAGCTGCTTTAAAATATCCTTGATAAGCTTTTTCTGGTCGTCAGTTCCGTAAACAGTGAAATGGCTTGTGTAGCCGATTCTGTCGCCGTAACGGCGCAGAATTCTTGCGCAGGTTGAGTGGAATGTAGCCGCCCATATGTCGGCGCCACCTTCGGGAACTGCGTTGCAGATTCTCTCTTTAAGCTCGCCTGCCGCCTTATTTGTAAAGGTAATTGCAAGTATCTGCCAAGGCTTGCAGAGCTGTGATCGGAGAATGTAAGCTATTCTATTTACAAGCACGGTCGTTTTGCCCGAGCCGGCACCTGCGAGAATGAGCAGAGGTCCTTCGGTTGCAAAAACAGCCTTGCGCTGCATAGTGTTCATATGTTGAAAATTTTTCTGAATTTCGCTTTGAGTCATAATTTTCCTGCCTTAAAGATAATATACAAACAAAACGGGCGAACAGTCAGTGTCCGCCCATAAGTATTCGGGAAACCGAATTATTTAACATAGCTGTAGAAAACGTCGAGCATTTCAGAGCCCTTGTCAGCAACAATCATACTTACAAAATTGCCGTCCTTTGTTACCTTGCAAGCCTTGACCATATCAAGCTGCTCGGGTGTGTATGATGAATACTGGCTGTAGATTGCGTTGTAGCGAGTTGTGAGTGCAGACTCAACTCTTGTTGCCGCATCAGCGTCAACTGCTTCAATCAGTACAATCTCAACAGGAGCATTATTGTAGGGGTCAATTTCAGTGGCGAACTGTTTTACGTCGGCAGTGTCAATGCTGTAGTAGGTGTTAAGCTCGTCTGCACTTTCAAGCTTCTGAAGTGAAAGACTGAAATCGGAATTGATTTTATCCATAGCTTCACTTAGCTTTACTTCTTTAGCTCCGCAGCCTGCAAAGATTGCAAGACAAAGAACAAATGCCGATACAATTGAAATGACCTTTTTCATAATAATCCTCCAAATAACATTGATTAAAAAAAGAAAAGCCTCGTACACGTTTTGCGTGTCGAGGCTCTCGACTGGTCGAGGTGACAAGATTCGAACTTGCGACCCCATCGTCCCGAACGATGTGCGCTACCAAACTGCGCTACACCTCGAAGTTAAAAACAGCCCCGAATAATTCGGGGCTATGTGGCTGTGGAATAGGGATTCGAACCCCAACAAACAGAGTCAGAGTCTGTCGTGCTACCGTTACACTATTCCACAAGATGTAATTGCTACCGAACGTGCAACGATAGTTATTATAGGACATAAAAGTTAAAATGTCAAGGGTTTTTTAAAAAATTTTTCTATTTTTTTCTTACTCTTATGTCACTGCCCAAAAAATCAAGCTTCTGAGCATTTCCAATGATTCGTGAAACAAACCTTTCGGTGTAGTTTTTTTCAAGCTCTTTAAGGTCTAAGTTTGTATTTATTATAACAGGCTTGTTTGCAAGCATACGGGAATTAAAAATATTGTACATAAGCGAAACCGAAAGCTGACTGTGAAATTCCGTTCCCAGATCGTCAACTATCAACAAATCGCACTCAATGAGCATATCTGTTGCAGCGTCATCGTTCCTTGAAAAATACTGCTTTTCAAGCTTTTGCATAAGAGAAGGAGCAGAAACGTAAATTACACCATAGCCTTTTTTAATAACCTCATTTGCTATTGCAAGTGAAAGGTGAGTTTTGCCGAGTCCTGTCGCACCCTTCATAAGAATACTCCCGGAGTTTTTGCTGAAATTATCGGCGTAGCTTTGGCAGTAACGCAGAATTTTACTCATATGATTGTAGGGAGAAATTCCTGTTTTTGAATCAATTTCCCTGTCATAGAAATCAAGGCTGAAGCTGTCAAAGGTTGAAAGAGAAAGCGGTGCTGTGCGGTTTAATTCCTCGCAGGCACAGGAAACAAGCGCCTGTTTTAAGCAACTGCAAACAAGCGTTCTGCCGTTTTCTTCAAAATATCCTGTATCGTTACACTTTTTACAAAGATAGGCAGGCTCAAAAACGTTTTTATCATAGCCGTTTGAAGCGAGAATTTCGGCAAGCTCTGACTGCATTGCAAGGTTGCGGTCACGAAGATTCTTCATTTCTTCGGCAACGTCTCCGCCCCCGATAACTGCACGTGCCGCCTGAATTCCACAGCGTGAAATTTCCTTTTCAAGCTCCTTTGTTCTAGGTAATTGTTTAAATATTTCGGCTTTGCGCCTGTCGGCTTCCTTTTCAGCCTTCAGTCGTCGTTCAAACAGCTTGTCTGCCGCCGCTTTGTAAACACTGCTGCTGTATCCCATTTAAATCACCTGCTTTTTAAAAATCATCAAGAGTATCGATTTTATCGAGCTCATCTATGTTTTACGAG
>JBJEOX010000101.1:0-3283 GCA_051880935.1 Ruminococcus sp. | reverse complement strand
TTTACTACCTACTTCGGCTTTGTTGACGGTTCATTCCAAATGCTTACAGACGAACAGATTGATTGTAGTATTCTTGCCGCAATAGGCAACGCAATTGCATGGATATTCAATCCGCTCGGTTGGGGCAACTGGCAGGCGGCTGTTGCATCAATCACAGGACTTGTCGCAAAAGAAAATATCGTCGGAACTCTCGGTATTCTCTACGGCGGCGGTGAAGCAAGCGTATATCAAAACATTGCAGCAGCATTTACTTCCGTCAGCGGATTTTCGTTCCTCACCTTCAACCTGCTTTGCGCCCCCTGCTTTGCCGCAATCGGTGCAATCAAGCGTGAAATGAACTCGGCAAAATGGACTGCATTTGCAATCCTCTATCAGTGCGGCTTTGCTTACGCAATCTCGCTGATGATTAATCAGATAGGCTCTGCATTTACGGGTAACCTCAACGTTATCGGTCTTATCGTTGCAATTCTGTTGATTATCGGTATGCTCTATATGCTGTTCAAGCCCTACAAGGAGTCAACAAAGCTCAGCAAGAGGGTAAATGCAGTAAAATAATTAATGGAGGCTTTTAGATGTTTGCTTGGATTTATCAGAACCTGGCGACAATTATAATTTCACTCATAATTGTTGCAGTAGTTGCCGCAATTATAATCTCAATGGTGCGAAACAGAAAAAAAGGAAAAACCTCCTGCGGCTGCGGTTGTTCAAACTGCCCTATGAGTACTTCGTGTCATTCCCGAAAGAGTCAGTAACGGCAAAATAACAAACCCTTCTTCTGTTTTGTTGCAAAATTTTACATATAGTATTGAAAAATTGTTTGTAAAGGTATATTCTTATATTGATAAATTATAAACGGAGGAAGGCAAATGAAAAATACATTTAAAAAACTGGCCTCAGTCCTGCTCGGTGCGGCATTGGCTGTATCCGGTACGGTCTGTGCGTTTGCGACAGACAGCGGCGGTACAACGGATTTCTGCGTTAAGATTGTTCACACGAATGATATTCACGCAAGGGTAGAGGAAAACGCCAAAAGCTCAATTATCGGTATGCCAAAGCTGAAAACCCTGATTAACAGCTTCACCGAAGGCTCCGATATGGATTTGGTGATTGACTCGGGCGACTTGTTTCACGGTCAGTCGATTGCAACTTTAGTTAAGGGCGAGTCTATAGCCGAGCTTGCCAAGGCGTGCGGATATGACGTTATGACGGCAGGCAACCACGACTGGAATTACGGCAAGGACAGACTTAAGGAGCTTGCAAAGCTTGCTGATATTGAAATGCTCACAGGCAATGTCGTTGACGAAAACGGAGAGCAGTTCTTTGACAATCAGTACTATTTTGAAACGACTGAAAAGAACGGTCAGGAGCTTAAAGTCGGAATTTTCGGTGTGATTGACCCCGATATCTACAGCAAAACAGCAGGCTCAAACGTTGAGGGACTTACGTTCACCGACTCAGCCGAATACGCAATCAAGGCTTCAGCCGAGCTCGAAGAAAAGGGTTGCGACGTTGTAATTGCTCTTACGCACACCTACGACCCCGTTTCGCTTGCCTCAAAGGTTGACGGCGTTGACCTTTGGCTTGCAGGTCACGAGCATGTTGACATTGACTCCGAGGTGACAACTCCCGACGGCTCAAAGTCACGTGTAATCGAAAACGGATATTACCTCTATGAAGCAGGACTTATCGACCTCGACTGCACACTCGATTCAGACGGAGAGGTTGTAAGCGTTGATATCAATGCCGACAGGGCGTACTATTCGGCTGTAGAAAATATTGAGGAAAACTCAGAGGTCAAGGCTGTGCTTGACAATATAAAGTCTGAGCAGAGTGTTATTTTAAATAAGGTTGTCGGCTCAACTCCGCAGGACCTTGACGGTGTGTGGGAGGATTTGAGAATTGACGAAACAAACCTCGGCAGAGCCGTAACCGACGCATATCTGCTTGAAACGGGAGCCGACATTGCCTTTGAAAACGCAGGCGGAATCCGTGCCTCGGTTAAAAAGGGCGACCTTACCTACGGTGACATAATCGGCATAAGTCCGTTTGGAAACTACATTGTCACAAAGCAGATTACGGGCAAACAGCTTGTTGAAATTCTTGAAACATCAATCGACATTCAGAAAAAGAGCATTGCCGCCAATGAATCGGGCGAATACGATGCGTGGCCCGAAAACAGCGGAAGCTATTTGCAGACAGGCGGAATTACCGTTGAATATAATCTCGACCTTGATTACGGCAAGAGAGTTGTTTCGGTTAAGGTGGGCAACGAGCCGCTTGATGAAAGCAAGCTCTACACTGTAGCCACAAACAACTTCGTAGCAGTCAGCGAGTATTACCCACAGCTTGAAAACGCAGAGGAAACAGGGGAGTACTCAGCCTGCGACGAGGCACTTATTAAGTATTTTTCTCAGAGCGAGGACGTTGTTTTGCAGAGCGTCACAACGCCGAGAATGATAAAGACAACGGCAACCGAGCCTACAACAGTACCGACCCAGCCCGAAACCGAGCCGACAAATGCAACTGAGCCGACAGAACAGCCTGCAACAAGTTCAACCGACCCTACAAGTGCGACAGGAGCCACAAAGGCTGCAACGGCAACGCAGAGCACCGCACAGAGCAACAACGGAGCAGTTAAAACAGGCGTTGCAGAGGTTGCAGGAGCAGTAGTATTTATCTTGCTGATTTCGGCATTGTCTGCATATGTATTCAGCAGAAGAAAACGTAACTGACAGTAAACAATTAAATCGGAATTATATTCGTAACAACATACTAAAAAACAAACTCCGCCACAACAAAAGTGACGGAGTTTTTCTGTTTGTAATCTTTATTTATAGTACATATATACCTGACATTTCAGCGTGCCGTTGTACATTTTTCTGCGCTTGTCAGCCTTTCGTCCGAAGATTTTTTCAAAGTCGTCGTCAGGCGTGATGATTGTGTAGCTTTTGCCCTTTGAACGTGTGAACTTCTGTCCCATAACTCTGTACAGCTCCTCTGCCGACTTAATGTCGAGCAGTCGCTCGCCGTAGGGCGGATTTGTGATTACCGTCTGATAATCCTCGCTGTGCTCAAAGTCCTTTATGTCACGCTCGAAAAATTTAATTCTGTCGGCAACTCCTGCAAGCTCAGCGTTGTGCACAGCCGTTTCAAGAGCCGATTTGTCAATATCCGAGCCTTCTGCGTGAAAGGCAATGTCTGTTCGTACCTTTGAGCGTGCAAGCTCACGCTCCTCGTCAAATGCCTTTTTGGGAACACAGCTCCACTTTTCGCAGGCAAAATA
>JBJEOX010000100.1:0-3292 GCA_051880935.1 Ruminococcus sp. | reverse complement strand
GTTTTTCTACCTTCTATTTGTTATGCGCAAAAATCAGCAATTTTACACAAAAACCGAACATCTGCCACAAATTCAGAAAAAAATATACCGGGACTTACCTTTTAGTGAATCCCGGCTTGTTTTTGGACTGTTTTTTTTACAGCCCCTTCGTTGTTTTATTTTATGTGAGCTATTACTCAGTAAATAATCACAATCCAATCTCTATCTTAACGGGTGTCCGCATTTATCGCAGAATTTTGAATTGGAATCAATCTTGTTTCCGCAATTCGGGCAAAAATTAGGCTGATTAGTAAATGATGAACTCTGTATACCCGTATTTGGGAGGTTGCTATAGGTATTCTGCAAAACAACAACATTAGATTTCGGCTTAACAGCAAGCATAACGATTCCTACGATAACCATAACTGCGGAAAGAGCCATAAATATGTAGCAAGGAATAGAATTTGTGGCATTTGTCCTCGCCTGATAGTCCTGCATAAAGCTTTCCGCCCAATGAGTTGTAGTTGTCTGCACTTCGTAGAGTTGAATAGATGATATAATAAAAATTATTATGCCGACAATAATCAGAATGATTCCGACTGCGACAAGCGCAGGATTTCGTTTTGAATTATTCATAGAATTCACCTCTTAATTTGCTGTTACTTTAAAAACTGAGTAAGTATTTCCTTCTAATTTTGCAAATACTCCATTACCAATTGGTGATATAATATTCTCTTCTTCCTTACTTGCATATACATCATTTCCGGATAAGTCAAGTATTTTGTTTTTGCGTAATCCGCTGTTTAGATAATAACTAATTAAAAAGAAACCATTTTGGTCAACCGGGAAAATTTCTGCTCCTTGATATTCTTCATCTTCAGATACAGAATAAACAGTATTTCCATTAGTATCAATTAAACCATAATATCCAACACTATCTATTGTAATACAGAATCCGTTAATAAAGCCATAGTAACTAGAATTACTTGTTAATTCTTTGCCCTCTAAATCTGAAATTATTTTACTATCACTATGTTTTATAAAAATCCTATCTTGATATTGAGATAATCTTCGTCCGTCCTGTAAATTAGATTCTGATATGTCAAAATCAATAGACGAAACGTTTCCTTTTTTATCAATTAGCACTGTTTTATCATTTTCATCAATAGCTAGAGTATATTTATTGATATTTTTTTCGAAATCCATTAGCGAAGAGTAATTCCTAGAAATACTGTCATCAATACCGGTAAAACTTTGGATTGCTTTATATTTAAAGTCAGCAATAACCTGATTACCAAAATCTACAATTCCGTATTTTTCATCATTTTTTGCAATAAATAACTCTGGTGAAGCAAGTTTTAATTCATCATATTCTACCGGAATAATTTCATTCAAATCAAGATCTAATGCGCCATATTTATAACTATATTCCTTTTCAGGATTTTCACTAGCTACAATTATTATACCGTTTTTTAAACTTGCATAATCATATTGTAAATATTTTATTTCTTTAGTTTTTAAATTATACAATGCATATCTGTCTTCAAATATAGCTGGACTTATACAAAGGACAGAAAAATCACCATATATACCTCTTATTTGACCTGATTTACGACAGCCCTCTTCAAGGGCAATATTCGAAATATTTGCAACCATATTACCATCTAAATCATATATCACATTATAGGCGCAAAAATCAGTAGAGTTATAATCAGAGTAAAGAATCTTAATTACAATATATTTATTTTCGATATATATATTTGATATTCTAAACTTACTATCTGTAATAGAATATCCGCTTGATTCGGCAGCTTCTTCAAATGAAATTTCCTCAATCGTATAATTCGGCTTGCCCTGTGGCGTTTGTGCAATAAAATTTGTGTTTTCGTAATCTGGCTCTGTGGCAGGTTGTGTTGTAACTTCTTCAGTTGTGACAATCTGCTGTGATGATTTGTCGTTATTTTCTTTTTGTGAACTTCCCGTTTGTTCGCTTTGAGCACCGCAAGCGCATAGCGACAACATCAGTATAGCTACTGATAATACAATCGCAAGTAATTTTTTCATAAATTATACTCCTCTCAAAATAATATAATTTAACCGAAAATGCATATATTAAGCTTAATGTTATCTATATTTTGCAACAGAAAACTTAATATAAAAATAATTTTCGATTTGGAAATAATTATATTATACAGTTTTCGATTACAAAACGCAAGTAGTTTAGAATGTTTTTATTAAAAAAACTTTTTTGGAGGAAATCTTGTGTTTGATTTTGGTTTAAGAATTAAGGAATTGAGAGAAGCTCACAATATGTCGCAGGAAACATTAGGTCGGAGAGTCGGCAGAAGCAAGCCTGTCATATGCAGTTATGAAAACAATATAAAAATACCACCGCTTGATGTTCTGATTAATTTAGCAAACGTGTTCAATGTTTCACTCGACTATCTTGTCGGCATTGATAAAAAGGAAACCCTATTTGTAAATGATTTGAGTAATTCACAAATTGAGCTTTTGAAAATTATAATTGAGGAATTCAGAGAAAAAAAAGCCCCAAACAAAGGCTTGTCCATTCGTCAGCAGAAAATTTTGAATATGCTTTTAGTGGAGTTTTTTTCATAATATGAACGCACAAAAGGCTGCTCACAATGAGCAGCCTTTAGTTTTGCTATATTAAGTTATATTCGATTACCGAAAATTACTTGTTGTTAACAGCAGCCTGTGCAGCAGCAAGACGTGCAATCGGCACACGGAAGGGTGAGCATGATACATAGTCAAGACCAATCTTGTGGCAGAATTCTACTGAAGACGGGTCGCCGCCGTGCTCGCCGCAGATACCAATGTGGAGGTTGGGGTTAACGGGCTTGCCGAGCTTGATAGCTGTTTCCATAAGCTTGCCTACGCCTGTCTGGTCGAGCTTTGCAAACGGATCGTTTTCGAAAATCTTTGTATCGTAGTAAGCGTTCAAGAACTTACCTGCGTCATCTCTTGAGAAGCCGAATGTCATCTGTGTAAGGTCGTTTGTACCGAAGCAGAAGAAGTCAGCCTCTGTAGCGATTTCGTCAGCTGTAAGAGCAGCACGGGGAATCTCAATCATTGTACCTACTTCGTACTTGAGGTCAACGCCTGCAGCAGCGATTTCAGCGTCAGCTGTTTCAACAACAACCTTCTTAACGAACTTAAGCTCTTTAACTTCGCATACGAGCGGAATCATAATTTCGGGCTTAACGTTCCAGTCGGGATGAGCCTTCTGAACTTCGATAGCTGCACGGATAACAGCCTTTGTCTGCATCTTAGCAATTTCAGGATATGTTAC
>JBJEOX010000099.1:0-3292 GCA_051880935.1 Ruminococcus sp. | reverse complement strand
AAACAGCGACGGGGAAAATATGACGTTTGATTTGAGCTTTTCGCTGAACAGCAATTCTGACGGAAGCTATCAATGTCATTTCGTATATGATAAGGATAAGGGCGAATTTGTGTTATCAGAATTCGGAAAAATCAGTTATTAATATATCGGAGGTGAGATTTGTGGAAAACAAATTCTTAGACAGAGTATCAGACCTGATACAAAGCAAAACCGCTCGGCAAAGCATAACCGCCGAGCTTGAAAGTCACATTTTAGACAAAGCCGATTACTACGAGGAAATCGGCTACAGCAAAGAAATTGCAATGCAAAGGGCTACCGAAGAAATGGGCAACCCCGACGATACCGCCGTTCCGCTGAACGCTCTGCACAAAAAAGGTGTTGTCAAAGGAGTCTGGAGCATAATTACCGCAGTTTTTGCAGTTGCATTTAGTCTGCTCTGCTTTAACGTGATTCCGATTGAGCACCGCTTTTATTACGCCGACAATAATTATACTATTTATCATACGGTGACAGCGGATTTTATTTCAATGCTTGTGCTTTTTCTGTTCGTTTTTCTGCTTTACAAAGCGTACAGACATAAAAATCTGACGGCAGTAATAATGCTTATCCTCTCGCTGACTGTAATGCTCGTTGCAAATCTTACGAACGAAGTAAATGACGGAATACAGTTTGCAATATTTCAGCCGCTTTTCTATCCCGTCATAACGTTTATAAAGTGCGGAATTTCGGGCTATGCCGACGGCGTTTTCGGTTACAGCTATATTGTTGACAGCGACAAAATTGTATACCGAATCGGCGCATTTGCAATTTTCGTTGTTTTGCTTTTGCTGGCGATTGTGATTGTTATTGCAGTATTCCGCCAGAGTAGAATGAAATCGGCTCGCATACTTCTGAGAATATCAAAAACAAGCTGTTCGGCTATGTGCATTATACTTTGCGTAATAACAGTCGCTATGAGCATTTCAGCGGCTTTTGCCGTAATGAACATAGAAGAAAAACGGCGTGAAATGAAAGAGGCAAGAAAAAACGCAATTGACTTTCTTATTAATGCCGATATGTCGGGCGGACCTGATAAGATTAACGAACAGCTTTTAGCGGAAGGCTATGAATACTGCTACTGCGAATACAAAGAGCCTTGGGGAAAATTTGACGAGGCTAATATGCAGTCAGTCAATAATTACAGAGTTTTCTCTGCTATAGAATCGCAGTGTGCCTTGTGGCAAAAGGGTTTTTGCAACACTGCAATGATGACGTGTTACGATTCTTTGCATTGCGTGTCAACTACCTTTGAAAGTACGGTAACTTATCCTGAGGAGGATTTCTACCTTACGTATGCCGAGTGGTTACAGTTTGATTACGTGGAGGAAAACGGATTTACAAGACGTCCGACAATAGAGGAATTTTTCAACTGCGGATTTTACACAAAAGCGATAGCGGTCGGCAGAGGAGAAAAAACAGTCAGCTTTACATTTGCCAACATCGAAAATCATCAGCATTTAACGGTGTATGACTTTCAGTGGTCAAATGCGGAAAACACATATATATTAATGTCACGTTACAGAACGAACGAATCGGTTTTGCATTGATATTGAAACAGTTAAGATATAATTTTAAGAAACGGAGTGTTTATAATGAAAATCAGCAAGGAGCTTATCAAGGGAAGTACATCAATGCTCGTAATGAGCGTTTTAAAGGGCAAGGATTTGTACGGCTACAAAATCATAAAGGAGCTTGAATTGCAGAGCGAAAGCGTTTTTGAGCTGAAAGAAGGAACTTTGTATCCTATTCTCCACGCACTTGAGGAAGAAAACTTCCTCGAAAGCTACTGGGAGGAATGCGACGGCAGAAAGCGCAAGTATTATCACCTCACACGCAAGGGCGAAAAACAGCTCACCGAAAAACAGCAGGAGTGGAAGGTGTTCTCAAAGTCGGTTGACAAGGTGCTTGGCTTTGCAAATTAATGCGGAATTCGGAATGCGGAATTCGGAATTGAGGTCGAGCGGATAGGTTGGAATAATTCAAAAGTATAGTGCCCGAATTTATTTATATGCGGCGTTGCCGGTCGAGTGCCTCGACACGCAAATTTTATAATTGTAGCGGCGAACTGTGTTCGCCATAATGTATAAATTGTTTCACAATTTATACATAGGGACGTCAGGGATGCCGTCCCCTACGGCAATATAGAAAACGTTTATTTTGTTACTGTAGCGAGCGACGCCCCCGTCGCTCACAGATAAACCTCAAACGTCGTTTTAAGGAATTTGAGCGACGAGGGCGTCGCTCGCTACAATTTTACACAAACGTTTCATTTTCAGTCGTAGGGACACGGCGTGCCGTGTCCGTAGTGATTATCAAACGTAACCGATTATATCATTATTATAGTGACTAACAAACATTTCCGTAGGGGACGGGTTCCCAGACGTCCCTTTCACAAAAATTGCATTACAATTTTTGTGTGGACACGGCTCGCCGTGTCCCTACGTCAACGTTGCTGTAATTCCACCGACAAATTATAGTTTAGCAGAGCGTGTGTTTACTGAAAACAAAGCTGAATTAAGGGTGTAAAAATAAAAATTAAATTAATTTTTCGGAAATTGCATAGAAATATGCAATTTTTTTCGTTTTTTCACTGTAAGTGGAGGTGGAAAAATGATTATATACCAAATGAAAAAACCAATTAAATGTTATGACACAGACTGCGTGGGAGTTACAGGCGACAACATCGCCTATACTCAGTACTTCTACATCAAGGACGTGTCTGACGATTCAATCAGCTACACGCTTCACCTGCGCTTTGCAGACGGAAGCGTAAACTCAATTACGCCCGACATTGTCATTCCCGACGGCGAGGGTACGGAAATAAGGTGGATTGTCAAGAAAAACGACATCTTTAAACACGGCTACTTTGAACTTCAGATTGAGGGCAGAAACAAATCAGGTCTTGTCTTTCAGACCGAAATTGTTCGGCTTTATGCCGACGAAAGTCTGCCTGTTGAGGACAAAGAGTACGAAAACCCCAATTCCGAAACTGTAAAACTGCGTGAGGAAGCCTACGCTGCGCTTGAAGAAATGAAAAAACAGCAGGTGCAGATTGAGGATAACGTAAGAAAGATTGAGCAGACGGACCTTAATAATAAGGCTGACAAAGCGACGACGCTTGCAGGCTACGGCATAACCGACGGTGAAGATATCGGCAATAAAATTACGGATAAAAATAACATCACTGACGAGTATTCAAATTATCCGTCAATCAGCTATTTGTTTGAATATTATTATGATTACAACGAGGTTG
>JBJEOX010000098.1:0-3294 GCA_051880935.1 Ruminococcus sp. | reverse complement strand
AGGCGGAATTATTATGGGCAGAAGCGGAATTCGTGCCGCTTACGCAACCGGCAAGGGCAGGATTACCGTTCGTGCAAAGACGGAAATTGTCGAGAGCAAAAACGGCAGATTTAAGATTGTCGTTACCGAGCTTCCGTATCAGGTCAACAAGGCAAGGCTTATCGAGCATATTGCCGACCTTGTAAAGGAAAAGAAAATGGAGGGTATTTCAAATATTGAGGACCATTCCGACCGTCAGGGTATGCACATTGAAATCGACATCAAGCGTGACGCATCACCTCAGATTGTGCTCAATCAGCTTTTCTCATATACTCAGCTTCAGGTGACCTTCGGCGCAATTATGCTTGCAATTGTTGACGGCGAGCCGAAAATCCTTACGCTCAAGGAAATGCTTAAGTGTTACATAGATTTTCAGGAGGACGTAATCCGCCGCCGTACCGAGTTTGATTTAAAAAAGGCTCAGGACAGAGCACATATCCTCGATGGCTTAAAAATTGCACTTGACTTTATCGACGAGGTAATTTCAATCATCAGACACAGCAAGGATTTGCCGACTGCAAGGACCTCTCTTATGGAGCGTTTCGGTCTTGACGAGGTTCAGGCTCAGGCTATTGTCCAGATGCGTTTAGGACAGCTCACAAATATGGAGCAGGCAAAGATTGAGGATGAAATTGCCGCACTCCACGCAAAAATCAAGGAATTTCTGGATATTCTTGCAAGCGAAACAAGAAAGCTTGAAATTGTCAAGGAAGAGCTCCTTGCAATCAGAAATAAATACGCCGACCCCAGACGTACCGAAATCTGCTCAGTCAGCGGCGAGGTTGACATTGAGGACCTCATTCCGCAGGAGGAGTGCGTTTTAACACTCACACAGTTCGGCTACGTAAAACGACTCTCGGTTGATACCTATAAGATTCAGCGCAGGGGAGGCAGAGGCGTTTCGGGTATGTCACGCCGTGAAGAGGACGTTGCAACCGAAATGTTCATCATCAATTCACACGACTACGTGCTGTTCTTTACCGACAAGGGCAGAGTTTACAGACTGAAATGCTACGAGGTTCCCGAGGGTTCAAGGCAGTCAAAGGGCATTAATATTGCAAATCTCCTGCCGATTTCGCCCGACGAAAAGGTGACCTCAATGATAAGAGTGCCCGAATTTGACGAGAACAAGTACCTGATTATGGTAACAAGACAGGGCATAATCAAGCGTATTGCACTCAATGCGTACAACACTGCTCGCAAGGGCGGACTTATTGCGCTTGAACTCAACGATGGCGACGAGCTTGCGTGGGTAAGAATGACAGACGGAAATCAGCAGGTTATCGTTGCAACCAAGAAGGGTGTTGCAATCCGCTTTAATGAAACCGACGTACGTGAAATGGGCAGACAAGCAAGAGGCGTAAAGGCACTCAAACTCAAAGAGGGTGACTGCGTTGTCGGAATGAGCGTTGTGCGTGAGGGCGGACTGGTGCTGACCGTTTCCGAAACAGGCTACGGCAGACTTTCAAGCCCCGACGATTATCGTATTCAGAGCCGAGGCGGCAAGGGACTTACAAACTACCACGTTGAAAAGTACGGCGACGTTGCCGCAATCAAGGTTGTTGACCTCAAAGATGATATTATCATCATCTCGCAGGAGGGCATAATCATCAGAATTGCCGCAGAGTCAATCAGAGTCTGCTCACGTCCGTCAAAGGGCGTTACCGTTATGAAGGTGAACGGCGGCGACAGGGTTGTTACAATCGCACGTGCACCGCACGAGGCAGAGGAAGAAAATTCCGAAACCGAGAATGAAACGGAAGAAACTGCACAGGATAATTCTGAACATCAGGAAAATTCAGCCGAAACAACAGACAAAGAATAAATAACAAAGGGCGGATTTTATCCGCCCTAATCGTTATAACAATCTTATAATTAACAATTGACAATTAATATGTAGGGAACGGTCTTGACCGTTCCGATTACCCATAGGTTAGTTGTAAGCCTGCGGAACAGTCAAGACTGTTCCCTACACTTTATGACTAAACGTCACCAATATATCGACATAAATTCAAAAACAAACCTTTCCAATCAACACGCACTATTACAAATTCGGAGATTTGCGTGTCGAGGCACTCGACCGACCCTCAATTCCGCATTACGCATTCCGAATTCCGAATTAAAAATTGAACCTGAATATGAAAAAAATAATTACTGCTTTACTTATAATATCAACCGTACTTTTGTGCGGCTGTAATGACACCAACAATTCAATAAACGTTGAACAGCCCGAAAAAATTGCAACAGGCGACCAGATATTTTCAGCCAAAAACGAAAACGCCGTTGAAGAAAGCGACAATGTAAACGGTGTGCGCTTTACGCTGACTCTCGCAGAATTTACCGAAAAGTACAACGAAATTGCAAGAAGAACCGACGGAATTATTGCAATCAACAAGGAAAAGTGGAAGGTAAACGGAGATATAAAAACCGACACAAACGGCGTTGAAATCCGCTACTATTACTATGACGAAACCGACACAAACTTTACCGCAACGGTTGAGGTGCAGACGGGTAAAATTATGAACATAGGGTGCGGAACAACAATGTCAAACTTCGTTGCGCAGGACGAAAATTCAAGCAACAGCGATAAAATTCTGAAAAAATCTGCAATTATGGCGGCGGCAGTCTGCCAGTTCCCGACCGACAGTCTGGACGTTTTGCAGGACATTTTCTACCGCACAACATTTGATTCAAGCAATTCGTTCTGGTATCAGGGGTTTATTTTTACGCTGAGCACTCAGGAAAATAAGTCCGACAGCGAAAAAAGCGTTATGCTGTTGCGTGTTTTCCCTGTAAAGGACGAGCTTAAGGACGAGTGGAAGGTCACGGACTACGAAGCCTACGCTGCATCTGTACCCGTCGCAACGGAATAGATTAATAATGAACAATTAACTATGAACAATTAACAATTATGATTGAGTGGAAAGATTGCAATTATTCAAAAGTTTAGTTTCCGGATTTATTTATATGCGGCGTTGCCGCAGGAGTGGATTTTTGTATTTATAACTAATGTAGGGAACGGTCTTGACCGTTCCGATTACCTATAGGTCAGATGTAGTCCTTCGGAACAGTCAAGACTGTTCCCTACACTAAAATACTAAATGTCATCAATATATGAACACAAACTCACCAAACAAACCTTTCATGACAACTCGCACTACTATAAATTCGGAGCGCAGCGACCCTCAATTGTTAATTATTAATTATATAAAGGGGTAATATATATGATAACTCTGACCGAAACAGATATAATCC
>JBJEOX010000097.1:0-3300 GCA_051880935.1 Ruminococcus sp. | reverse complement strand
TCATAGATTATGTTTTTGCAATAATCACAACTCTTAGATTACAGCACAGAATTAAAAAGCTAAACGGTGTTTCAAGCTTGCTCGGCAGCGACGTACCGCAGGAGAAAATTGACGAGCTTGAAAGCAATTACAACAAGCTTTTTACCGAAAATATTTTGCGGAGAAGGCTTGTATCGGCATTTCCTGAACTGAAAAACACAGCTTATGTAAAGCAGATTGCGGCAAAGCTCGACGAAATCAAGAATGATAATATGAAGGAGTATACTCAGGTATACGAAAACAAAAACGATGAGCCTTTTGCATTCGGTTTTTGCTTTACAAAGCTGTTTTACCTTTTCCTTTTCGGCTCAATGCTCGGCACGTTGTTTGAAACAATCTGGGCGCTCTTTGCCGAAGGTCATTTTGAAATACGCGTCGGAATGGTTTACGGTCCGTTTATTCCCGTCTACGGCGGCGGAGCGTGCTTCTTAACTGCTGTTTTGTACAAGCTCTATAAGCTCAGCGATACGCTCATTTTTGTTATCAGCGCAGTAGTCGGCGCAGGCTTTGAATACTTCTGCTCGTGGTTTCAGGAAACGCTTTTCGGCACAGTTTCTTGGGACTACAGCAACACAGCCTTTAACCTCGACGGCAGAACAAATCTGATGTACGCTCTCATCTGGGGCTTTCTCGGTCTTGTGTGGGTGCGCTATCTTTACCCATGGGCGTCAATGCTGATTGAAAAAATCCCGAAACGTGCAGGCTCGATAATCACAACGTTTCTGATTATATTTATGCTGTTCAACGCCTTTATGTCGGTGTCTGCAACCTACCGCTGGACACAGCGTGACGACGGAATTCCTGCCTCAAACAGCTTTGACAAGTATCTTGACAAGCACTTTGATGATGACAAAATGAATTTTCTGTTTCCTCATATGCAGGACGTAAATGAAACAGGAATTACAACGCAGGGCTTGATTTCTTCGGAAAGACCGTATGAAACAAGTGATTCTGATTATACGCTGACAACTCAGCCTACAGAGTAAAATATTAGTGATTACGGAAATATTTCCCGATTTGCAGCTGTTTATGAAAATAATTAGCATATTCTATTGAAATTTCGACGTGTTTTTAATATAATATAATAGTTATAATCGGCAAGTATGAATAATTCTTGTCAGGCTATAAAATACACGACTAAGGAGCATATTATGAAGAAAGTTGCAATCATAATGGGTTCAGACAGTGATTTTCCCGTAGTATCAAAGGCTGTCAAAAAGTTAAAGGAATTTGGCGTTGAGTACGAGGTTCACGTTATGAGCGCCCACAGAACACCCGACGCTGCAATTGAGTTTTCGGCAAATGCAAAGAAAAACGGCTTTGGTGTAATTATTGCAGCCGCAGGAATGGCTGCGCATCTCGCAGGCGTGCTTGCCGCAAAAACAACGCTTCCCGTAATCGGAATTCCCTGCAAATCCGCTCAGCTTGACGGTATGGACGCACTTCTTGCCACAGTTATGATGCCGACAGGAATTCCCGTTGCAACCGTTGCGGTTGACGGTGCGGCTAACGCTGCAATTCTTGCCGTAGAAATGCTTGCGCTTTCTGATGATTCGCTTGCAGAAAAGCTTGAAAATATGAAAAAAGAAATGGAAAACGGCGTTGCCGAAAAGGACAAGGCAATGCAGCTTAAGGTGGCAGAGCTTTGATTAAGAATTTTGTTGACATAGATACAAAACTTGATAAGTTTAACGATGAATGTGGCGTTTTCGGTATCTACAGAAATGACGACGACCTCGACAGCGTTGTAATCACTCACGATGCACTTTTCGGCCTCCAGCACAGGGGACAGGAGAGCGCAGGCATTACCGTGAATTTTGAGGGCGAGTTTTCAACCGTCAAGGAGCTCGGTATGGTTTCCGAGGTGTTTACATCAAAAGCACTTTCAAAGCTTAAAAACGGCAAAATAGCTATCGGTCACGTTCGCTATACTTCTAACGAAAGCCTTGACCGTGCTTCAAATCAGCCCCTTGTTTTAAGATATAAAGAGGGCTCAATCGGAATTGCAAGCAACGGTTCAATCACAAATTTTCCCGAAATCCGCATAGAGCTTGAGCGTGGCGGCGCAATATTCCAGTCAAACTCCAACGCTGAGCTTATGGCTTACGTAATTGCATCCGAAAGATGCTACACCGAAAATTTGGAGGACGCTGTTCTTCGCTCAATGGACAGGCTCAAGGGCGCATATTCTACTGTTATCTGTGCACCTACACGCCTTATCGGCTTTCGTGATATGTACGGTTTCCGTCCGCTCTGCGTAGGAAAAATTAAGAACAGCTACGTTATTTCGTCTGAAAGCTGTGTGTTTGACAGTATTGGCGCAGAGTTTATCCGTGACGTTGAGCCGGGCGAAATGATTGTAATTGACGAGGACGGCTTCCACAGCTACAAGGCAAGAATGACTGCCGAAAAGACTTCACTTTGTCTTTTTGAATACGTTTACGTTGCTCGTCCCGACAGCGTGATTGACGGCGTAAGCGTTCATAACGCACGTTTTAAGGCAGGCGAACTGCTTTACAAGGAATTTCCCATAAAAGCTGATATGGTATGCGGTGTTCCCGATTCGGGAATTATTGCCGCTCAGGGCTATGCAAAGGCATCGGGAATCCCGTACGGAACAGGCTTTGTAAAGAATAAATACATAGGCAGAACGGTAGGAACCGGCAAGGACAAGAAAAAACGTCTTTTGCAAACACGCCTTACCGCACTTAAAGCAAACGTAGAGGGCAAGAGCGTTGTCATAATCGACGACTCAATTGTCAGAGGTGAAACGTCAAAGCATATTGTAAAGCTTATGCGTGACGCAGGTGCAAAAGAGGTTCATATGCTTATCAGCTCACCGCCCTTCATCTGCCCCTGCTACTTCGGAATTGACATTCGTGATAAAGACAGCCTTATTGCAAATAAATTGTCAATTGAGGAGATAAGAGAGCTTATCGGCGCTGATTCACTCGGATATTTAAGTCTTGAGGACGTCAGAAAAATCGCAGAGAATGCAAACATTGACCTTTGCGACGGTTGCTTCAGCGGCAGCTACAATGCTGAAATTCCGAGAACAATTTTTGTTGATAAATACGCTAAAAAAATAAATAAAAAATAACGGAGGATTACAATGAACAGCTTTTCAGAAAGTTACAAGGCAGCAGGCGTTGATGTAACCGCAGGTTACAAAGCAGTCGAGCTGATGAAAAAACACGTTGCCCGCACAAAAATTGACGGTGTTGTTTCAGGTATCGGCGGCTTTGGCGGACTGTTTGCTCC
>JBJEOX010000096.1:0-3324 GCA_051880935.1 Ruminococcus sp. | reverse complement strand
ATACCTTTGCAAGTATTGAGGCACAGGCAATTGACATAGACTTGGCGTCACCTTTTACAATAGCTTCGCCGTCAATTTCAAGCTGCGGCATTTTGTTACCGTCAATCATTGCGTAATCAGCCTTAACATCAAGTCCTTCAACAGCTCTTTTCATAGCAAGCATTGTGGCATTTAATATATTAATACTCTCAATTTCTTCAACGCTTGCATACGCTATACAATATGAAACAGCGGTTTCCTTTATTACATTAAAAAGCGCTTCACGCTTTTTCTCGCTTAGCTTTTTAGAATCATTAACACCGTCAATAATAGTATTTGGCGGCAATATAACAGCAGCGGCACAAACAGGACCTGCAAGCGGTCCTCTGCCTGCTTCATCAATACCGCAAATTGCTTTATAGCCCTTTAGTTCAGCGTTTTGTTCATATTCAATCCAGTTCATTTTAACACTCCGTTAGGCATTTCAACTGTAATTCTTCCAAGCTTTGCACTTCTGAATTCATCAAGCAGCATAATAGCCGCTCTTTCGGTATTAACCTCTCCGCCTGAAACGAGCATACCTCTTTTTCTTGCGATAATTTTCAGTAATTCGTAAGAATCTATATTATCAAGATCTGTTTCTTCAAGCTTAAAACGTGAAATAAAATCAGCAGGCTTAAGCTTCTTAAGAAAATCAAGCAGTCTTACGGCTAAAAGCTCAATATCAAGAATCTGATCCTTGACTGCTCCCGTAAAAGCAAGGTGTTCTCCGACAATTTTATCATTAAATTTTGGCCACAAAACACCCGGTGTATCGAGCATTTCAAGATTTTTTGCAATTGTAAACCACTGATTACCTCTTGTAACGCCCGGTCTGTCCTCAACCTTTGCACGGTTTTGCTTTGCAATTTTATTGATAAAAGATGATTTTCCGACGTTTGGAATTCCGACAATCATAATTCGCATCATCGGGTTAACCATTCCCTTTGCTTTAAGTCGGTTTATCCGTTCACTCATAACCTTATTGACCGCAGGAGCAAATTTATTGAGTCCTCTGCCGCTTTTACAGTCAACGGCGATTGCTGTAATACCCTGTTTTTCAAAATGGTCAATCCACATTTTTGTTGCAGTCTGATTCGCCATATCGCACTTGTTGAGAAGTATTATTCTCGGCTTGTTCTGAATAAGCTTTGCTAAATCAGGATTGCGGCTGCTTATGGGTATTCTTGCGTCAATTATCTCGGCAACAGCGTCAACAAGCTTTAAGCTTGCCTGAATCTGACGTTTGGTTTTTGTCATATGACCGGGGAACCACTGAATATTTTGCATTTCGCTCATTTTATATCATCCTCAATACAGGTATTTTATTCTGTCAAACGGATAAAACACAAATTGCGCTTTTCCGATTACATCGTCACAAGGTACAAGCCCGATGTTTGCATCACGGCTGTCAAGAGATATTCCCCTGTTGTCGCCCATCACAAAAATGTAGTTTTCGGGGATTACATATGGGACTTTATACTCGTTTTCAGGCTTTTTGGTAAATGAAGATATGTAGTCCTCTTCAAGCATTACTCCGTCTACATACACCTTTCCGGTTGAATAATCTATATCCAACGTCTGTCCTTCTGTAGCAATCACACGCTTAATAATTCGTTTCTCAATCACATTTTCCGCATTTATAGCAACAATGTCACCTGATTTTGGTGTGTAATTAAAATTTGTAAGAAAGACCTTGTCATTGTCGTGCAGGGTTTCATACATTGAATTTCCGACCACATTGGCATCTCTTATAAAAAATGTAAATATAATTGAAACGATTGCAAACACAAAAATAACTGATTTTATTATTTCAAAAGAATAGCAGGTTATCTTTTTCTGATTATAGCAGTATTTAATTTTTTTAGTCATAAATTCCTCCGAAAAAGTAAAAGCTTATTTCTATTATAAAACAGAAACAAGCTTAATACAATACAAAAATTAAAATATCAAATTATTAAATCAGTAAAGATATCCGAAATCACTGAATGGGAAAGCGACAAACTGTGCCTTACCGATTACATTGTCAACGTCTATCAAACCGATTTCCGTTCTGCGGCTGTCAAGAGATACTCTTCTGTTGTCACCCATAACAAATACCTTGCCCTCGGGCACAACCTCAGGAATTTCGTAGTCGCCGTAATTTCCCGCAAAAGTAGAATCGCTTATGTAAGACTCTTCAAGAACAACTCCGTCTACGATTATTCTGTCATTCTCATAATCAAGCTTAATTGTCTGTCCTTCTGTAGCAATTACTCTCTTGATAATCGGTTTAGCATACTCTGCACCGTGAGAAATAACTATAATATCTCCGTCTTTGGGAGTATAGAAAAGATTTGTTACAATAACCTTGTCCTTGGATTCAAGAGTGCTTTCCATTGAAGTTCCGTCAACGTCAACAAGGCGGAAAACAAAGGTAAGACATATTACAACAATAGAAATTGCAAAAAGAATACAGCGTATCCAATCAAAAAATCCGGAAATTGCTCCTTCAGATTTCATTGCAACAAACTGATTGTCTTTTAATTCTTCAGATTTATCCTTAAAATAAATATCAGGATTCAGCTCGGCAGAAAGCTCAATATCATCGTTATTAAGAGTTTCCTTTGGAGTTCTATCAAATGTGTTTTTTTCGCTCAATTTATTCACCTGCTGAAAATAAATTAAAGTAAAAAAGGGACTTTTCAGTCCCCTTTTTAACATTAAAGAATTACTTGCGAATCTGCTCTTTAACCTTAGCAGCCTTACCAACTCTGTCACGGAGATAGTAGAGCTTGCTTCTGCGAACCTTACCGTAACGAACAACCTGTACGTCTTTAACGTTGGGTGAATGGAGCGGGAACACTCTCTCAACACCTACGCCGTAAGCTACACGTCTTACAGTAAATGTTTCAGCTACGCCACTGCCTCTTTTAGCAATAACAGTACCCTCAAACATCTGGATTCTTTCTCTTTCGCCTTCACGAATGTTTACCGATACTCTTACAGTATCACCGATGCTGAACTGAGGAGTAGTATCCTTAACAGAACCGGCAGAAATTGTTTTTAATGCGTCCATTTTTATCCTCCTAAATTTTTCCGATATTCATACCTTTTGGCAGCGGACTATCAGCTTCAAAATGACGGCTAAGCCGTTATTTGAACCGCGTCGTGAGTAACGACGGTATCAAATGCCTATTAATAATATCATAAAAGGAAAAATAATTCAAGAGTTTTTTTCAAAAAAAGCAAATTATTTGCTTATATTATTTAGTTTAGTTAAAAATTCAGAAAAATAATCGGGCAATTGTGAAGAAAATTCTAAAT
>JBJEOX010000095.1:0-18094 GCA_051880935.1 Ruminococcus sp. | reverse complement strand
CCGGAACAGGTGCGTAAGGGTCCTTCATACTGATAAGCTCAATTCTTGTACCCGGTGGATACAATTTCTTTGTACTTTCAGCCATTCTGCGTTGTCTTTCGTATTCGTTCAAGTTATCATCTCCAATTTATTTAAGTTTTGATTTAAGTAATAGCTTTAGTAGGACTTCTTATTTTTATTGTCATAAAATCAACCTCCTTCTTTCTTATTTCTGTCTGTATTAAGTTTTTGCTTGTCAGAGAAAGGCGCCTCATTATTTTCATCGCAATAATTATTACGCTTGTCAAAATTAGGTTTCTGACGCATCTCTCTTTCAAACCTCCTGAGTTCGGGTGTGTCGGTAAAATACATATCAATCATTCCTTTCAAATTTTATGCAAATAAAAAAAGGCAACCGTTCTAATCAAAAAATTAAAACGATTGCCTGATATATAAAAACAGCAGACAGATTATTCGTTCTGCCTGCTGTTTTCTTTAACTTTATTTTTTCATTTGCACAAGTTCAACTCCACTCACAAAGGGAAAAATATCTATTTACATCTATGGATTGGTTATGTAAAAAATCACTCTATGATATGCCAAAAACCCCGATAGAATCGGGGTTTTTGGGGGATACATCTTTTTTGTTGTCCTTTGATGGTGGAGGTGAGGAGAGTCGAACTCCTGTCCGAAAACTGCTTGCCAAGACTTTCTCCGAGCGCAGTCGCTGTTTTAAATCTCCCTCACCGCATCGCCCAACGACAGGCTATGCGACTCGGCAGCTCCTAAGCTGTGACGGAGTGCGGAGCAATACTCTGTTCACATTTACCACTAATCGACGCCCCTTGCACAACCGTGGTCCTCTGTGCAGGAACGAGCAGCATTAAGCTGCTAATTTAACTGTAGTTTTGTCAGTTATTTTTAAGTTGCGGATTTTATAGCGGTCCCGCACCGCTGCTCGCTTATCAAGGTTTACAATCCCCGTCGAAACCTTTACACCCCCATATATAAATATCATCTTTCCTTTATGAAATTAACAACTTTTACGTTACCGTCCATTGATATTCCGCCGACTCTGAAGCCGCATTTCTCGGTATAAAATCTTATATTTTCTTCTTTGTCAGCAGGTGTTATCAAAACAAATTTCTTCCAATCCGGATAAACAGATAGGATATGTCTGAACGTCTGCGTACCAATGCCCTTTCCCTGATATTCGGGAACAATGCAAAGGCAACCTATATAGTATATTCCGTCACCTTTTTCTTCAACCGAAATCACTCCGACAGGAATATTATCACTAATAACAATCTCCTTGGGAAAACTTTCAATTGAATTTTCCATTTGCTCAACAGTTTTTCCGTATGCAGGACATTCACCGTACCTGACATAATCATCATAGAACGCAGAATTATAAATATCAATCAACGGTTCTGCATCGGATTTTTCAGCTTTTCTGTAATGCAAGTTTATCATACAAACCTCTGAATTTATCCTCTGGACTGCTCTTTTATTGCACGTTCTATATCACGCTTTGCGCTGCGTTTTGCCATATCCTCTCGCTTGTCGTAGAGCTTTTTACCCTTGCACAGGCCAACCTGAAGTTTGACTCTGCTATCCTTAAAATAAAGGCTTATCGGTATCAGCGAATAACCGGTCTGCTTTACCGTTCCATAAAGCTTGTTGATTTCTTTCTTGTGCATCAGAAGCCTGCGCACACGCATAGGGTCACGGTTGAAAATATTGCCGTGCTCGTAAGGTGAAATGTGCATACCGTTGACAAAAATTTCGCCGTCCACAATTGAGCACCAACTGTCCTTGAGGTTTACTCTGCCGTTTCTGATAGACTTTACCTCAGTGCCTAAAAGCTCAATTCCTGCTTCGTAGGACTCCTCGATAAAATAATCGTGGTGGGCTTTTTTGTTCTGTGCGATTGTCTTGAGTGAGCTCATTATATCTCATTCCTGCCTTCCAACGCCTTTGCAAGTGTGTATTCGTCTGCGTATTCAAGGTCACCGCCTACCGGTATTCCGTAGGCAAGTCGGGTTACCTTGACGCCCATTGGCTTTAAAAGCTTTGAAATATACAGTGCAGTTGCGTCACCCTCAACAGTCGGATTTGTCGCCATTATGACCTCCTTGACGGTGTCGTCGGAGAGTCTTGCCACAAGCTGCTTTATTGTGAGATTGTCGGGACCTACGTCGTTAAGCGGAGAAATTGCCCCGTGCAGGACGTGATAAACGCCCCTGAACTCGTGGGTATTTTCAACTGCCGTTGCATCTCTCGGAGTTTCGACAACGCAGATTACCGAATTATCCCTAGATGGGCTTGCACACACAGGACAAAGCTCCTTGTCGGTAAGGTTACAGCATTTACTGCAATAGTGTATCTTTGTATGAGCGTCAAGCACTGCGCCTGCAAGCTCTTCTGCTTGTGTTTTTGACAGATTGAGCACATAATATGCAAGGCGCTGTGCAGATTTATGTCCGATTCCGGGCATTTTTTCGAATTGCTCCACAAGATTTTCCAGCGGAGCTACATTATACTGAGCCATAATTAAAACATTCCGGGAATGTTAAGTCCGCCCGAAATTGACTCCATTTTGTCCTCTTTCTCCTTTTGAGCTGCTCTTAAGGCTTCGTTAGCGGCAGCAATAACGAGGTCGGAAAGCATCTCTACGTCTTCGGGGTCAACAACCTCGGGTGAAATCTCAACCTTTGTAAGCTCCATTTTGCCTGTAACGGTTACTTTTACAGCACCGCCGCCTGCTGTAGCATCGTACTCCTTAACTTCAAGCTCTGCTGCGGCTGTTTCCATATCGTCCTGAAGCTTCTGTGCCTGACGTGCAAGCTGCTGAATGTTATTTGCTCCGCCGTTGTTGTATCCTTTTGGTAATCTTGCTTTCATAATATTAATTTCCTTTCAGTTTTATTCCTCTGTTATTTTAATTCCTGTGCCCTCGAGTCCGTTTTTCAGAACGTCAAGAGGGTCGGTTTCTTTCTTTTTTTCTTCTGCACGCTTATAAGGTCCGAGCTTGTAAACTCTGCCTGTAGTTTCAAGAATAATTTTCCTGATTTCCTCTCGCCTTGTGCCGTTTTTCAGAAGCTCAAATGCCATTTCGTTGCTGGTATCAATCAGCAGGTAACTGCCGCTCACGTATGCTGTTGAGCCTGAAAAAGCCGCCGCAATCGCCCTCGAAACAGGCTTCATATTACTGACCACGTCCACCCACTCCGGAAACGGCTTAGCGTTTTTGTAGATTTCGTCAAGGTTTGCTGGAGTTCTTGCAGGATTTGAAGCAGGAATAGGTGCAGGTTTTGCAACAGGTGCTTTTGGTTTATCGGGTTCCTTAATCAACTCAGGCTCTGCAACGGTTTGCTTTGCCGATGAGTCAGGCACATAGACAGCCTTTGTATCAGGCTCTTCTACGTTTACTCTCTGCACAGGCACTGAATCCGGCTCAAAAATATGCGAATTATCCTCAATATTTTCTGAAGCAGGTGCATATTTTACTGTTATTCCCTTTTTAACCGCCTTTTCAAGTGCAGAAATTCGCTGAGTCAGCGCCTCGGTTGTTCCGTCAAGCTCGGAAGAAGCCAACTTTACCATAGCCATTTCAAGCTCTGTTCTGTCACCTGTTCCCTTGCCCATTCGCTGATAAGCACGTGACAAAACGTCCATATAGTAGACTATATCGGCAAGCGAAAGGTAGTCAGACTGCGTTTGCGCTTCTTCAAATTCGTCTTCGGACATCACGAGAATATCCCTCGGATTTCTGACGGACTTAATCAGCATAAGTGCTCTGAAATGTGCGATAAGCTCGTCACAAAGCCGAGCCATATCCTTTGACTCGCCGTACAAACGGTCGATTATTTCGAGTGATTTTGCAGTATTTTTATTTATGACGCAAGTTGCAAGCTCATAAAGATATGTTTTTCTTGCAAGTCCGGCGGCATTTCTCACAACTTCCTCGTCAATATCCGAGCCGATTGCAATACACCTGTCGAGCAGTGACAATCCGTCACGCAGTGCACCGTCAGCAACAGAAGCAATAAGCATTGCGGCTGAATCCGAAAGCGTAACATCTTCCTGCTGTGCAACAAAAAGAAGTCTGTCTGCAATTGCACGAGGCGGTATGCGGTGAAATTCAAACTTCTGACAACGTGAAAGAATTGTCTGCGGAAGCTTATGCACCTCGGTTGTTGCGAGTATGAAAATAACGTGCTCGGGTGGTTCTTCAAGAGTTTTGAGCAGTGCATTGAACGCCTGAGTGGTGAGCATATGCACCTCGTCGATGATATAAACCCTGTATTTGCACTTTGCAGGCTTGAACTGAACCTCGTCTATAATCTGACGGATATCGTCAATGTTGCGGTTGGAAGCGGCGTCCATTTCAACAACGTCAAGTATACTTCCGTCGTCGATTCCTCGGCAGATTTCACATTCTCCGCAGGGATTTCCGTTGTGGATATCAAGGCAGTTTACTGCTTTGGCAAGAATTTTTGCACAGGTTGTTTTGCCCGTACCCCTCGAACCCGTGAAAAGGTAGGCGTGGTTAAGCCGACCTGCAATAACCTCGTTTTTCAGAGTAGTGGTGATGTGCTCCTGTCCGGAAACATCATCAAACGTCTGCGGTCGCCATTTGCGATACAAAACCCTATACAAAAAATCACACCTCCGCATCAACAAAAAATGCAAGCCGTCAGCCGAAATAACGGCAATCGTACAAATAAGTAAGCGGCAGACTTACTGCATCGCATCAGAAATACTGCTTAATGCTGCTCGGTTCCCCGCCTGACATGGTTCACAGACCCCAATCGTACAGGGCCTGCCGCTCACTTAATTGCACGCAATGACTTCTTGCAATTCGTGATTATTATAGCATACGTTGAAAAGAAAATCAAGTGTTTAATTGAATATATTAATTTTTAATTGAACGCTAAACCATAATTTGTCGAGTGCCTCGGCTAAATTATGGTTTATCGTAACAAAATAGATTACTGCAAAATCAATTAATAAAATTTTAAATAATATCACAAAAGCGTTGCAGTTTCCTGCAACGCCTGATTTGTGAATATTAAACTTAGAACAATCAGTTATAGATTATTCCTCTCTCTTCTTTCTTGCGAGGAAAGCTACGCCTGCTGCAGCAAGCATAAGTCCGCCGAATACAAAGAGAATTGTTGTTTCAACACCTGACTTAACAGAGCTTGAGCCTGAGCCTGATGAACTTGAAGAACCGGTGCTTGATGAGCCTGTGCTTGAACCGCCGCTACTGCTGCCGGGATTACCAGCCTGTGCTTTATTAAGATCATCCTTGTTAACCTGTTTACCGGTTGTAGGATCTGTGCACTTTGAAAGAATATCAACGATTGCGTTTACTTTCTTGTCGTCATCAGTTACTCTCTGCTTAACAACAGAAATTACATCTGTCGGGCTAACCTTGAGAGTATCAAGAAGATTCTGTGTGAGTTCTGTCTTTGCAGGGTCATCATAGTAAGCCATAAGATATGTAGCAAGAAGTGTTACGTCAGACTCGCCTTCGGGGAAAGCTGCACCAACGATGTTACCTGTTGATGTAATCTTTCTTTCCTGACCGCAGTCAGCAGTGTTTTCCCACTTAGCAACATAGTCTTTCTTCTCTGAGTCTTCAGGGTTTTCACTCTGCTCACCTGTGCAATAGAGTGTGTCGCCGATGCAAGCACCGCTCATAATTACGTTACAAGTCTGCATACCTGTGTTAGATGAGAAGATAACGCAGTAAATTCTTCCGTCAGAGGGGCTGATTGTGTTGCCTGTCTTTGAAAGGTCGTATGTAGCGATACCTGTGTCTTTATCAAAAGTACACTGCTCAGCCTTTGTCTGCCATTCGGGCCATGAACCTGAACCGTCAGCCTTCCAGATGTGGCAGTAGAACTTCTTGTTTGTGTCGAGGTTCCAGCCTGACTTTTTAGCGTCAAACTTAACTACAGTGCCTGCACTAACTGCTTCTGAAGCACTGTCAGCGCCTACTTCTGATGAACTGTCTGCTGAAACAACTGCTGAATCTTCAGCGCCTACTGTATCAGCTTCAACTTCTGCTGCACTTGCTGTGATTGCTGCTGTACCAACCATCATTGTAGCGGCAATAGCAAGGCTTGCTATTTTCTTGAACATTTTTAATCTCCTCCTAAATTGTTCGTGAACTAAGAGATATTGGCATAATATCTCAGTAAAGCTATTATACAATAAATGTAACAAAACTTCAATACTTTTAATTCAATTGTAACATCATTATTTGCACAAGATTTTGATTGTCAATTTGTTAAATTTTCACAATTTATGTTATTTTTGCAACAACTTAAAAAATTAGTATCATAATTATTTAAGCATTGAATATACTGTATCTTTCACGATAGAAAGTGCGGATTCAACCTTTTCGGGCTCTTTTGCACCTGCCATAGCCATATCGGGCTTTCCGCCGCCGTTGCCGCCTGCTGCCTGTGCAACTGCCTTTACGATTTTGCCTGCGTTTGCACCAAGGGAAAGAGCCTCTTTTCCGCAGGCAGCTGCAAAGGTTACCTTGCCGTCGTTTACGGCTGCAAGCACAATTACAACCTTTGGCGCTGTGTCCTTTGCACGCTCACACATTGTACGCAGAACGTCAGCATTTGCGTTTTCTACCTTTGATGTAACGATTCTAACGCCGTTTTCAACCTCTGTGCCTGCAAAAATCTCGGAAAGCTGTGCAACTGCAAGCTTTGAGTTAAGCTCGTTAATCTCTTTCTGCTGACCTTTGATAAGGTTTTCTGCCTTCTGAGCGCCCTCAACTACTGCTTTCGGATTTGAAATTTTCAGCGCCGAGCAAACACCCATAACAGCCGCATTTACATTGTTAATATAATTCAATACGCCGTTGCCTGTCAAGGCTTCAATTCTTCTTACACCTGCGGCAACAGAGCCTTCCTGACGGATTTTGAAAAGACCGAGGTTTGAAGTATTCTTTGCATGAGTACCGCCGCAGAATTCAATTGAGAAATCGTCAGCGCTTACAACTCGTACAACGTCGCCGTACTTTTCACCGAACAGAGCCATTGCGCCGAGCTTTTTAGCCTCTTCAATCTGCATTTCACGGGTCTGAACTTCAATAGCTTCAAAAATTTTCTTATTTACAAGGTTTTCAACCTCGATAAGCTCCTTTGCAGTCATAGCCTCAAAGTGAGTGAAGTCAAAACGGAAGTAAGAATCGGTAACAAGCTGACCTGCCTGCTGAACGTGGTTGCCGAGGACATCACGAAGTGCTGCCTGCAAAAGGTGAGCCGCTGTGTGGTTTCTTGTAATATCGGCACGGCGTTCACTGTCTACAGCCGGGCTTATCTTTGAGCCTACTGCAACGCTGCCGCTTCTTACCGTGCAGGCGTGGAGGAAGATAGTGCCTGACGGGTCTTTTGTTGTGTCGTCAACGTCGGCTGTAAAGTTTCCGCTTTCGAGAACGCCCGTATCGCCTACCTGTCCGCCGCTTTCAGCATAGAACGGAGTTTTGTCCAGTACGATTACTGCGCTTTCGCCCTCGTTTACGCTGTCTACTCTTTCGCCGTCACGAACGATTGCAAGCACTGTTGAATCGCAGGAAAGCTCGCTATAACCTACAAAGTCGGTTTTAGCAACGTCTGAAAGGTCGGTTGCATCGGAAATCCATGCGTCGGCGCCTGCGTTTTTGCGAGCGTCACGTGAACGCTTTTTCTGCTCCTTAAGAAGCTCTTGGAAACGGTCAACGTCTACCTCAATTCCTTTTTCCGAAAGAATTTCTCTTGTCAAGTCAATCGGGAAACCGTAGGTATCGTTGAGCTTGAATGCATCTTCACCGCTTAAGGTCTTGATTTCATCATCCTCCATAATGCTCCGGAGCATTTTGAATCCCTGGTCGATTGTCTTTGCAAAGCTTTCCTCTTCAACCTTGATAACCTTTGTGATGAACTCCTCTTTTTCCTTTAACTCGGGATAAGCTGTAAGGTTTTCCTTGATTACGGTGTCGCAAACCTTGTAAAGGAAAGGCTCGTTATAGCCGAGGAGTCTGCCGTGACGTGCGGCACGTCTTAATAGTCTGCGGAGCACGTAGCCCTTGCCTTCGTTTGAGGGCATAACGCCGTCGCCAATCATAAAGGTTGTACTGCGGATATGGTCGGTGATTACACGAAGTGAAATGTCGCTCTTTTCGTCTTTGCCGTACTCAACGCCCGTAATCTGAGAAATGTGCTTCATAATATTCTGGATTGTATCGACAAGGAAAAGGTTGTCAACGCCCTGCATTACGCAGGCAAGACGTTCAAGTCCCATACCTGTATCAATGTTGGGGTGGTCAAGCGGAGTGTAGTTGCCGTTGCCGTCGTTTTCAAACTGTGTGAAAACAAGGTTCCACACTTCAACAAATCTGTCGCACTCGCAGCCTACGCCGCAGTCGGGACTTCCGCAGCCCTTGTCCTCGCCTCTGTCGAAGTAGATTTCGGAGCAGGGACCGCAGGGACCTGAGCCGTGCTCCCAGAAGTTGTCCTCTTTGCCGAGGCGTACCATATGCGACGGGTCAACGCCGACTTCTTCTGTCCAGATTTTATAAGCCTCGTCGTCGTCCTGATAGATTGAAACGTAGAGATTGTCAACAGGCATTTCGAGAACCTCAGTGAAAAACTCCCACGCCCACGCTGTTGCTTCATGCTTGAAATAGTCGCCGAAAGAGAAGTTGCCGAGCATTTCAAAGAATGTGCCGTGACGAGCTGTGATTCCTACACGCTCAATGTCGGGTGTACGGATACATTTCTGGCAGGTTGTCACACGCTTGCGGGGAGGTGTGATTTCGCCTGTGAAATACTTTTTCATCGGAGCCATACCGCTGTTGATGAGCAGAAGGCTGTTGTCGTCTTTCGGAACAAGAGAAAAGCTGGGAAGTCTTAAACAACCCTTTGATTCGAAGAACGAAAGGAATTTTTCTCTTAATTCATTAAGTCCTGTCCATTGCATAATATACTCTCCTTTTTATTTTGAGCGACGAGAATGTCGCTCGCACAATTTACTGAATGTTTTGCAAAAATAAAAACTGCCCCATATGAATATGGGACAGGAATTTCCTGCGGTACCACCCAAATTGACGCAACACGTCCGCTTTGAGTAATCATCGGATTACAAGCCCTTAACGCAGGCATACGCCGTGCTTAATCACACGGAGCTCAGGGTCAGCCTGCCGAATTTTCACCTGAAGCTTTGCACCGAACAGCTTCTCTCTGAAAGGATTCAAAACGACTCATCCCGTCATTGCCGAATAAACATATTAATTATCTTCTAAATTATATGACCGTTTTATTCAGTTGTCAACAGTTTTTTCAAAATTATTAATCCCTACGTTTCCTTATTACCGAGCCTGTCGGAACGGCTTTGTCGGACTGCATAAAGAGCCTTTGAGTAGGGTGCGGAGCACTTTCAACAAATTCTCCGTCCTCATTTTTAAGCGAAATACATTTAATATTAAACGGTATTCCGCTCGGCGGCAGCACGTCAAGCGTATCGCCTACGAGAAACTTGTTGCGCTGTGAAATAAGCGAGGTAGTATCATCAATCGACTTTTCACACACCGCAACGGCGTCGTAGTAACGGATATATCCCCCGTTACCTGTAACCTGTCCCGGCTCGTGGTTGAAGTAAAAGCCTGTGTTGTATTCCCTGTGGCTGATTTTTTCAAGCTCTTCCTTAATCCAGGTCTTGAGCTTGTAATCATCGCTCATATTTTCAAAATAATCGTCTACAGCGTGACGGTAGGCGTTTGTCGTTACGGCTGTGTAATAGGCAGATTTTGCTCTGCCCTCAATCTTAAAGCTTGAAACGCCTGCCTTTACAAGCTCGGGAATGTGCTCTATCATACACAAATCCCTTGAATTGTAAAGATAAGTGCCGTCGGAGGTTTCTTCAACAGGGAAATACTGCCCCTCCCTGTTTTCTTCAAAAAGGTGATATTTCCAGCGGCAGGGCTGGGCACAGTCGCCGTGGTTTGCATCTCTGCCTGTCATATAGCTTGAAATCAGGCATCTGCCTGAAAACGAAACGCACATTGCTCCGTGAACAAAGCACTCAATTTCAAGCTCGGAAGGGATTTTTGCACGCATTTCTGCGATTTCATCAAGCGGAATTTCCCTTGCAAGCACCACTCTTGACGCACCCATATTGTAGAGCGTATTGGCAGTTGCGTAGTTTGTAACGCCGGCCTGCGTTGAAATGTGACGTGCAACCTTCGGAGCGTAACGCTTTGCCGCCTCAAAAACACCGAGGTCGGCAATTATAAGTGCGTCAACTCCGCATTCCTGCGCATAGCTTAAAAAGTCGGGCAGAAATTCAAGCTCCTTATTGCGTGGCAGAACATTGCAGGTGACGTGAATTTTTTTGCCGAGTGCGTGAGCCTTTTCACACGCAAGCTTTAGCTGTGTGTTGTCAAAATTCTGCGGAGCAGACCTCATTCCGAACATTTTTCCTGCGAGGAAAACTGCGTCTGCACCGAATTTCAGCGCCGAATCAAGGCACTCCGGATCGCCTGCCGGCGATAAAATTTCAGGTTTCTTTATCATTGTATATACTCCAGATTTGCTTCGTGCTCATAGATTGTGGAAGCGTAGTATGCGTTTCCGTCCTTATCGTGGCAGAAGTAATAATAGCCTGTATCGTTTGGATTGATAGCCGCAAGGATTGCGTCCATTCCGGGGTTGCAGATAGGTCCTGCGGGAAGTCCTGCCTTATCGTAGGTGTCATACTTACTGGTGTAATTCTTGCCCTCGCTTGCAGGAACATCAAGAGCACTTCTGTATGGATAGAACTTTGTTGAATCAAGACCCAGATTTGAAACGCCCATATCAACGTCGGCAGTCAGACGATTATGGAGAATTGAAGATACATTGTACATATCGTCAACATTTGCCGCCTCAGCCTGAATGATTGAGGCTATTGTCATAATCTCATCAAGTGAATATTCGCTGTTGCTCTCTTCAAGAAGCTTGTTGACGGTCATAAGCTTGTCGTAGCCGCTTACGTCCTGTTTTTCGCTAAGCTTAGCTTCGTAGTTATTGAGGAACTTATAAATTGTGCTTTCAGCGTCCTCGTTTTTATAGAACTCGTAGGTATCGGGATAGAGATAACCCTCAAGCTTATAATAACGGTCTTTAGCATTTTTAATATCTTTGAGGAAGCTGAAATCTTTATCAAAATTATCCGAAGCGCAAAGCTCAAGGAACTTGTCCGTATTGCTCAAAACGCCGTTTTCTTCAAGCGTATTTGCAATTTCAAGCACATTCTGACCCTCGGTAATCATTACCTTTACGGTATCTGTTCTGTTGTTTGTACTCAGCAGATAATTTATAATAGCCTCATAGTCCATATTTTTGCTGATTTCATATGTGCCCTGAGTAAAATCATCGGCTGATTTTGTTATTTTTGCAAACATCTTGAAGTACGACGGCTCGCCGATAATTCCGTTCTTTGCAAGAGTGTCGGCAACATCGTCAAGCGTTGGATTTTCGGGAATTTCAATCCTTACCTTTGACGAATCTGTGCGGTTGATTGCAAGCAAATCGTTCATTCCCGTTATCAGGAACACCGACAGCATTGCTCCGACAATTACAACCGAAACAACCCAGAACCACCTGAAATAACGGCGGTTATATTTATTCTTGACCTTAAGCTCTTTCTTCTCGGCTTTCTGTTTCTTTTTAAGTGCATTTCTGGACTGTCTGGCTATCTCTTCCTTTACGTCCTGTCCGCTGTATGAATTAAGCTCATCAGACTCGCTGTAGCCGTTTTCACCTTCATCATCGTAGTTGTCACGGATATTCAGATGAAAATTCTCAGCCTTGCGGCGCCTTTGCTGTTCAAGATTTTCCTGCATATAATTATTATTGTCAGGGCTCATATGTATCATTCCTTTTTGACACGTTGCGTGTATAATTAATAAATTTATCGGTAACGAGAATATCGGCGTTTTTGTCAAAAATGCCTTTCGGAAGCTCTTTTTCTATATAGCGTGAATAGCAGATTCCAACGCTGATTCCGCCGAATTTTTCAAGAAATCTGTCGTAGTAGCCTTTGCCGAAGCCGAGCCTGTAGCCCTGATAGTCAAAGCAAAGACCGGGCAAAAGGCACAAGCCGTCTGAAAAGTCAGTAACCTTTTCGCACAGCGTTTCGTCAGGCTCCATAATCGAAAACGCTCCCTTTTTCAGGCAGTTGGTGGAATTTATATAGTAAAAGTCCATTAACCCCGTCTTATCTATGCATTTAGGTACAGCAAGGCGTTTGCCGTCTTTGAGCGCCGTATCAATTATTTGCGAGGTGTCAACCTCAATCGGAGTTGAAACAAACGCAAATAGCGTTTTGCAGTTTTTGTATTCATCAAGCGACAAAAACTGCTCCGTAAGCTTTTTGTCAAGCTCCTCTTTTACGTCCTTGGGGCAGTTTGTACGAAGCCGCTTGTAGACAGCACGAAGCTCATTTTTGCGCTGTCTTATATTTTTGCTCAAAGGCATTGCATTGCCTCGATTACGCTGTCGGCTGTTTCCTTTGACAAAGCGGCACTTACGATAGCGTGGCCGAATTCTACTGCACAGCCTGCCCCCTTTGCGGTGATTACCTTGCCGTCGGTTTCGGTGTGAGCAGCTGTAAACTCAGCACCATCAAGCTCTGTTTCAAAGCCCGGGAAGCAGGTAGCCTTTCTGCCCTTTAACATTCCGAGATGACCGAGAATTGACGGTGCGGCACAGATAGCCGCAACAAATTTATCGTTATCATAGCAGTATTTTACGGCGTTGATTACGCAGTCGGCTTTTTCAAGATTAAGCGTACCGGGCATTCCTCCGGGGAGCACAACGCCCTCTATATTATCAAAATCAATTTCATCGGGCGTAATGTCAGCTTTCACTGTTACCTTATGCGAGCTTATCACCATCCCGCCTGTTACACCGACGGTGAGAACGTCAAGCTTTGCACGGCGCATTACGTCAAGCGTTGCAATCGCCTCGGTTTCCTCAAATCCGTCTGCAAGAAAAACATAGAACATATCGCATTTCCTTTCTATATTTCAATTAAGAGTTATCCCGATATAGGTGTTTTCGGGAATTTTTTCGTTATTGTCAAGGGATTTTATCATCCCGTATTTTTCGATTATAGAATTTTTATAAATTTCACTATCTTGCTTTCCCGTAAAAACAAATTGCTTTGCAGTAGTGTTTTCAAGGATTTTTTCTGCAAGCACTGAAAAATCGGTATAAAGTGAATAAAACACGTCAGCCGTGCCGTTTTCCTCCTCAAAAAGGGCAAAACAATTATCTGACTTTACGGTTTTGCAATCGTAAAGAGAATAATAAGCAGATGCAAAGGAGATGAATTTATTGTTCTGTAAAAGAAAATTATCTTTTAAGCAAAGTCTTTGCAGTTCCTCATAATTATATGAATTTTCAAGCGGCAAATTGCTTTGTCTGTTTTCAGCAAACAGCCTTAATTCTTCCCTTGAAAAAACTTTTCTGCTTGCTGAGCAAAGAGCTTTGTAGCCAAGACGTTCATAATAGGAATAAAGCTTTTCATTTGCAGGAAAAAGCAATGAATAAACATCGCCGTTTTTGTGAGAATCCGCCAGAGCAAAATCAATCAGTCTGCTCATTATCCCGAGGTTTCTGTACTCAATTTGCGTTGCGGCTGAGCAGAGATAGTGCGCCTTTTTGCCGTTAAGCGTTGTGCTGACAAGATACAGCATTGCAACCGGATTATTCTCAACGCTTGCGGTATAAAATGACGTAAAATCAAGACAACAATTAAAAAACAAATCAACCGCCTGACTTTTTTCTTCAAAACAGTCAAGCCAAAGCTTTTTTAAAAGCGGAATGTACTCAAAATTATCCTTCTCAAAATTAATTTTCATCTTTTAATCTTGCATTGTAGCGGTCAAGGATAATTATGGGATTGTAGGAAAGCTTTGATTTTCTCAAGCCTTCAAGTCCCATATCCTCTTCCCTGTTTATATACTTGTATTTTGTAAGAGTTTTTGCAAACTCGTTGTTGATTACCGAATAAACTCCGTCGTATTCACGCAGAGCCTTTTCGAAATTTATGTCGTAAACACTCGGAGAAATTTCGCTGCCAAGAGTCATTGCAACAGGCTTGTTGTCAACATAAAGCACTGCGCCCTGCATATTGAATTCCTCAAGATTTTCAAGGCTCTCGCAAATTGCCTTTACCTCTTGGTTTTCCTCGGAAGGGATTCCGTTTTCGGCATACCAGCCAAGCACAACCTTTAGAGCGTCGTACTTGTTTTCATCATCTATGGTTTCAAAACGTGTGTTATCATATGCTTTGTAAAACCTTGAAATATGATTGCGCTTTGCGTGAAATCGTTTGCCCTGAAGCGTTACAAGCTCCTCGGTAAGGTAGATATAATCCTGATTTTCGGGTGAACGCTCAAAAGTAAATTTTGACGGGAAGATTGACTCGAGCATTGCTCTCTGACCGTTTGTAAGCATTACAATAAACGGCTTTTTGCCTCTTTCGTATGCATCTGCAAAAATCTCCTCTAGCGCACCCTTTATGTTCTTTCCCGTCGGCATACAGTAACCCCAGGTACTGCCGTCGTCGTTAAAATACGCCTTAATCAGCGTATCGTCGTAAACTGCAAAATTTATATTGTACTCGTCACGCCAGAGGTAGGCGTTGAGCAGATTAAGGTCACAGCCAAAGGCTGTTGAGTAATCGTAATATTTTTTATATTCTTGAATCTGTGATTTTTCAATCAACTTAAAGTTCAGCATAAAATATCTGATACCGCCTTGTCGATTTCTTCCGAAATTTTTTCAATGGTTTTAATCTCACCGTTTTCGCAACAGTTTATTATGCGCCACGAGCATTTTTCAGCCGCATAGAGCGCACTTCTTCTGCATTCAAGCAGGTATTTGAGATTTTTTTCGTGAATGTCCTTTTTTGAAGCGTCGCCGCCGTAGCGTTTTTCCATAAGCTTTTGTGAAACCTGCGGCTCAACGTCGAGGTAAATTACAACGTCGGGCTTGGGGATTCCGAGCTTTTCATATTCAAAATCGCTCTGCCACTCGATAAAGGAGTCACGCTCGCTGTCGTCAAGCTTTGACATCTGGTAGATTATGTTTGAAGTTGCGTATCTGTCGCTTAAAATACAGCACCCCTGCTCGTAATCCTTTTTCCAGTGCTGTAGGTAGCTCGCCGCTCTGTCAACAGCGTAAAAAGCCGATGCAGTATAGGCGTTTACGTCCTCGGGATTATCGCCAAAATCGCCGCCGAGATACATTTTTACGAGAGCAGAGCTTGGACTTGCATAATCGGGAAATTCAAGCTTTCTTACATTCAAGCCTTGCTTTCTGAGCTTTTCGGCAAGAATCTCTGTCTGTGTAGCCTTTCCGCTGCCGTCAAGACCTTCAATAACAATTATTTTGCTTTTCATATTAACACCTATTTATTTTCTGCCGTATTTTTCACGCATTTCCTTTTGCTTTCCGCAGCACATATTGCCCTCGGGACAAGATCCGAAAAGGCAGGACGGACCGCAATTTTTGAACAGATTGGGTGCAACCTCAAGGCACTGCAAAAGCATCTGCTCAGCAACCTCACGGATTTCCCACTGTGCACGGTTACAGCAACGGTGTGCAAAGAAGTTTTGCAGACTGCGTGCATTGAACGAGCAGACAATTTTAGTTGTTGACGCATTCGGAAGAATAAATCGAGCGTCCTCGTTTGCCTTTTTTATAAAAGCGGAGCACTGCTTTTTGTTTTCTTTCCCGAACTTTTCGATTATTTCTTCGTCACTGCCAACAATATCTTTTCCTGTTTCCTTACAATAATCCTTTATATATCCTGCGGCAAGTGCATCTCTGATTTCCTTATAGGCGTTTGCCTGAAGTGAAATCACCTTATTATATGCGTTCAGCGCCTTTTCATTTTTTGCAATTTCGGGCGGAGTTACAAACTCAAATTTTGTTCCGTCAACATAGCGCTGTGACTGTTGGCTGTAGGAAGCAATTCTGTGGCGCACAAGCTGGTGAGAGCAGGCTCGTGAAATTCCTTCAATTCCAAAGGTAAACACTGCGTGCTCGGTAGGACTTGCGTGTCCGAGGTCGGACAGCATATTTATAAACGAAGCTGTTTTTTCTTCGGTAAGTCCTTCTCTTATATTTTCAATTCCCGACGGCGAATAGCAGAGCTTTGCCGCCATTGCAACGGTCTGCTCGGGATTCGGTGTATGCGTCAGAAGTGTAACCTTAATAGCCATTTTAGTCCTCTTTTCAATATTAACATACATATTACTGCATAATTATAATTATTATATCATTTTATCCTATGCTTTTCAATATTTATTTTTTGGATTCATAAAGACTCAGCCGAAATAAACTATCAATTGTAAAATCATAACAAATGTGGTAAAATAAAAGTGAAAAAGAGGCGGTACAGTTGGACAAAGTAAAAAAACTTGTGATACATAAAATAACTTCTGCGTGGCAGTACGTAAAGACATTTGTAAAGTGGCTTTTCATTGCATCGGTTACGGGACTTATCGGCGGTGCGATAGGCTCGCTTTTCAGCATTTGCATAAAATATGCAAACAGCTTTGAAAACGGTCTGTGGTATCTTATTTTTCTGCTCCCCTTGGGCGGTGTGCTGATTGTGTTTCTGTATAAGCTGTGCAGGATTGAAAACGACCCCGGTACAAACTGCGTTCTGGAGTCGATTCGGAGCAAAAATCACGTTCCGTTTGTCATTGCTCCGCTGATATTTATAAGCACGATTATTACACATCTTCTCGGCGGTTCGGCAGGCAGAGAGGGTGCGGCGCTTCAGCTTGGCGGAAGTCTGGGAAGTATTGTCGGCAGAATTTTACATCTTGAAGAAAGCGACATTCACGTTGCGGTTATGTGCGGAATGAGCGGACTTTTCTCGTCGCTTTTCTGCACTCCTATTACTGCCGCTTTCTTTGCACTGGAAGTAATCAGCGTAGGCGTTGCGTACTACTCTGCGCTTGTTCCCTGCTTTACATCGGCAGTAATTGCGTACTTCGTCTCAATACATTTTGGTGCAAGTCCATTGCGCTTTGACATAAGCAAAGTAATTCCGAATCTTGATTTTCTTCCGCTTGTTCAGGTTATCGGACTTGCCGCCGCCTGCGCTGTTGTAAGCATTGTTTTCTGCGTTGCTATGAGGCAGACTCAGAAATGGGCAAAAAAGCTGATTAAAAACGAATACCTGCGAATTATCGCAGGCGGTGTGATTATTATTGTGCTGACCTTTGCGGTAGGTTGTCGCGACTACAACGGCGCCGGCTCGGGGATAATTGCAAATGCAATAGGCGGAAATGCAAAGCCCGAAGCATTTATCCTTAAAATAATTTTCACTGCCGTCACAATCGGCTGCGGCTACAAAGGCGGCGAAATTGTACCAACGCTGTTCATCGGCTCAACCTTTGGCTGTGTTTTCGGCAGCCTGCTCGGACTTGACCCGTCGTTCGGTGCGGCAATAGGCTTGATTTGCCTGTTCTGCGGAGTTATTAACTGTCCCATTGCCTCAATTCTTTTAAGCGTTGAGGTTTTCGGTGCGCAAGGACTCATATTCTTCGGAATTGCAAGTGCGGTAAGCTATATGCTTAGCGGATATTACGGACTGTACAGCAGTCAGAAAATTCTTTATTCGAAATTAAAGGCTGAATATATTAACATAAATGCCAAATAGGCAGGATACTTTTACAAGAAAAGAAACACCCCGTATGCAATTTGCATACGGGACTTTTATTATGTAGATAAAAAAGAGTCTTTCGGCTTAATATTAAAATATGTTATAGTAAACAAAGAAATCGGAATGTATCTTTTGTGCTTAAGCGTTAATTTTTATTATTTTGTTCTAAAAATTAAATTGTTATGCAAATAAAAAATTGACAGTAAATTTGACAGTAAGTTCAACAACTTTATCTTAACTCAATTTAACCCTACTTAACTTTGCGATTTCTTGTAAACCCAGTGTTTAACCCATTTTAGAGCATTTTAAGAAAAGATGGCAAAAGAAAAGGGGCTGTAAAAAAACAGCCGTAGAAAAAAGACTGCAAACCTGCCGC
>JBJEOX010000094.1:0-3360 GCA_051880935.1 Ruminococcus sp. | reverse complement strand
AATTTCTTCAAGATAGGCGTTGTCGCCCTTGAACCACTGCGGCTCGGTAAGAACCGAAATTGCCGACGCTCCCGACTTTTCGTAATCCTTTGCAATCTCAACGTACGGAAAGTCCTCTGCGATAACTCCCTTTGAGGGTGAGGCTTTTTTGACCTCGCAGATAAACGACATTCCGTCCTTTTTAAGCGTCTGCTCAAACGGAAAGTCTGTGTCGCAGTTCAGCGAAAGAGCCTGATTTTTTACCTTTTCAAGCGGAATTTGCGCCTGTATTTCATTATACCTTTTTACGTTTGCCTGTGCAATAGTTTCGAGTATCATAATTTAGTTACCTGCAATCAAAATATGTTAAACGTTGTTTGTTGCTTTTGCAAATTCAACCATCTTGTCGTATGCCTTACCGCTGTCGATGATTTCCTGTGCAAGCCTTACGCCGTCGGCGATTGACTCTGCCTTGCCGCCTGCGTACAATCCGAGTGCCGAGTTTAAAACAGCGATGTCACGCTTTGCGCCTTTAAGCTCGCCGCTTAAAATTTTCTTGGTGATTTCGGCGTTCTCTGCACCGTCGCCGCCGACAAGCTCCTGCATTTCATATTTGCCGAGTCCGAACTGCTCGGGTGTGATTTCGTAGGTTTTAAACTCACCGTTGTTGATTTCACAAACCTTTGTTGCGCCTGTTACGGTCACTTCGTCCATACCGTCGCTTCCGTGGAAAACAAAGCCTCTTTTAACGCCGAGGTTTGAAAACACCTTTGCAATCGGCTCAACGAGCGATTCGGAATATACGCCCGTAATCTGAAGATTTGCGCTTGCCGGGTTTGTGAGAGGTCCGAGCACGTTGAAGATGTTTCTGATTCCGATTTCACGTCTGACGGGGCCTACAAAACGCATTGATGCGTGGTAGCCCTGAGCGAACATAAAGCAGAGGTTTGTGTCCCTGAGCACCTTTTCGCTCTGCTCGGGTGTTATTGTTATATTTACGCCGAGCTGTTCAAGACAGTCAGCCGAGCCGCTCTTGCTCGACATTGAGCGGTTGCCGTGCTTTGCAACGGGGATTCCCGAGGCGGCAATTACAAATGACGCCGTTGTTGAAACGTTGAACGTGCCCGTTCCGTCGCCGCCTGTTCCGACAATGTCCATAACGTCGGTTTCGTGCTTTACGTGGAGCGCCTTGCTCCTCATTACCTCGGCGCAGGCTGTGATTTCGTCAATCGTTTCGCCCTTCATTCTGAGCGCTGTGAGGAATGACGCCATCTGTGCCTGAGTGGCTGTTCCAGTCATCATTTCTTCCATAACCTGTTTTGACTCTTCGTATGTTAAATCGTTTCCCGATACTACCTTTAAAATTGCCTCTTTAATCATATCATCAGACCCTTTCCAGAAAATTTTTAATCATCTGCATACCGTGCGAGGTGAGAATCGACTCGGGGTGGAATTGCAGTCCGTAGATTTCGTAATCTCTGTGCTTTACTCCCATAACCTCACCTGTTTCATCCTGCGCCGTAACTCTTAATTCTTCGGGGATTGAACTGCGCTTTGCAATCAGCGAATGGTACCTTGCGCCCTCAATCACGTTCGGCATATCTTCAAAGATTTTGCAGTTGTTATCAACAATGATGTTGCTCTTTTTGCCGTGCATAAGCTTTTTTGCGTGTGTGATTTCAGCGCCGAAAACCTCGCATATTGCCTGATGTCCGAGGCATACGCCGAGAATCGGGAACCTGCCTTTTAGTTTTCTTATTACGTCCTCGCACACGCCTGCGTTTTTCGGATAACCGGGGCCCGGTGAGAGAATAATGTGTGAGGGGTTTAATTTTTCGATTTCATCAACTGTAATTTCGTCGTTTCTTACAACCTTTATGTCGGGGTTTACGCTTCCGCAGAACTGCACAAGGTTGTAGGTAAAGCTGTCGTAGTTGTCAATAAAAAGTATCATAGCTCGTAAACCTCCCCTGCGTTCTTGACTGCGTTCATAACGGCGAGCGCCTTGTTGTAGGTTTCAATATATTCGTTTTCGGGAATGCTGTCGGCTACGATTCCTGCGCCAGCCTGAACGTAAACCTTGTTGTTTTTCTTTACAGCCATTCTTATTGCAATGCAGGTGTCAAGGTTGCCGTTGAAGTCAATGTATCCTACTGCACCGCCGTAAACTCCACGTGGAGTTTTTTCAATCTCCTCGATAATTTCGCACGCTCTTATCTTCGGCGCACCCGAAAGTGTGCCTGCGGGGAGCAAGGCTTCAACTGCGCTGAGTGCGTCAAGACCGTCCCTGATTTCGCCCTCAACCTCACTGCAAATGTGCATTATCTTTGAAAAGCGGAGAATTTTCTGATATTCCGTGACCTTTACCGAGTTGAATTTTGCGATTTTTCCGATGTCGTTTCTGCCGAGGTCAACGAGCATATTGTGCTCGGCAAGCTCCTTTTCGTCGTGAATAAGCTCGTTTTCAAGAGCGATGTCCTCCTGCTTTGTCTTACCCCTCGGGCGTGAGCCTGCAATCGGGAAGGTTGTTAGCGTGCCGTTTTGGAGTTTGACGAGCGTTTCGGGAGAGGCTGTGATAATCTCGTCGCCGTCAATCGACATATACACCATATACGGCGAGGGGTTTGTTGTGCGGAGAACTCTGTAAGCGTTAATCAGCGAGCCGTTGTAGTCTGCCTCAAACCGCCTTGAAACTACGCACTGGAAGATATCGCCGTCGTAGATATACTCCTTTGTTTTCTCCACCATTTTGCAGAATTCATCTTTTGTGTAGGTGCTTGTGAACTCGACGTTTTCGTCACTTTCAAGCTTTGGCAGAGGAGCGTTATCCGTTATTATTGAAATGATTTTGTTTATGTCGTCCTGCGCCTGTTTGTACTGACGCTCGCAGTCGTAGGTTTTCATATTTACAATGACCGTCAGCTTCTGTCTTAAATGGTCGTAGGCGATGATTTTGTCAAAAAGCATTAAATCAAAATCGTTTGTATCTCCCCTCTTTAGTTTAAGAACAGGCTCGGCGCAGGCAATCATTGCGTAGCCGTAGTAGCCGACAAGGCCGCCCGTAAAGGGAGGAATGTCCTCAAATTTCGGGGTTTTGTAGTTTGCAAGGTACTTTCTCACCTCGTCATAAGGCTTGTCGGTAGCAACCGTTTTTTCGCCCTCGCCCGTAATGGTCAGCGTGCCGTTTTTGTAGGCAAGACGTGCCTTGGGGTTAAAGCCGATAAAGGAGTATCTGCCCCACTTTTCGCCGCCCTCAATGCTTTCAAGCAGAAAATATTTGTCCGAGATGCCTGCGATTTTTCGAAGCAGGGTAATCGGAGTTACTACGTCTGCGTAGATTTCCTTGTAAATCGGAACTACGCTGTAGCTGTCTTTGAGGTT
>JBJEOX010000093.1:0-3365 GCA_051880935.1 Ruminococcus sp. | reverse complement strand
AGCCGTAGCCTGCAATAGTGCCCTCAACCGGGAACAGAGGCTTGACAATAAACGGATATTTACCGTGGTCGTACCAACCGTTGGGATATTTCTGCGGCTCGTTTTCGGTAGCAAACAGCACGTTACCGTTGCAGAATTTGCAGTAGTGAAGTACCTGTTTACCGCTATCATCGGTCAGCTTGTAATACCAGTCAACGACAAGAGCCTTGTTTGAAGTGTCTATGTTATCGTCGTACTTGTACTCTGAAACCGTAATATCCTTACCGCCGAGCTTTGTTTCAAGCTCGGGATATGCCTTTTTCAGCTTGTCCTTATCCTCGTATTTAGTCAGGAATACCTCTTTGGAATCCTGTATATTCTCAACGCCTGCCTCCCAGAACAATTCAAGCAAATCAATCTTGCGAATGCTTATATCACCGAGTCCGTCGTGCTTACTGCCGTCCCAGAAAACGCCAACGCAAGCCGTACCCTGTTTGAGAATGTAATTACAGATATTGCTGTAAGTATCGTGATAATTGTTTTCATCGAACACAACCGGAATAATGCTTGTCAGCTTTTCGGCTTCTGCTTTATCATCGGCACGTTTCGGTCTGATATTCGATTCAGGGTAGCCGTCCATCAGGTCTGCGTGTTTTGCAGAAATACAATTCCACAACCACGCAGTATTGACTTTCAGCCTGTTCTTGCTGACAGTATCGTCAATATAGTCCCATTGACGGAGCTTCCAATACTGCTCATTTGCAATAAGCCTCTTTTCAAGGCTCTGCTTCTGTGACCTGTATTTCTTAAGCCTTTCAGCGGCTTTCTGAACCTCTAACGACGTTATCGGAGGGTGCTGTGCAACATTAGCAACGTGCTGTTGCCAAGCCATATCCTGTGACATCTGCTGTGCCGTCGTCATATCTGTTCCGATAAAGCGATTCTGCTGTGCCGACTGCGTTTCGCTTCCGTTTTCAGCCGGAGCAGGCGCAGACTGCTTGAAATCGACATTTGCCTGTTGTTGCATTAACTGCCGTTTCTGCATATCGCTGAACTGCATTCGATTGTCGGGTGCAGGATTTTGTGACTGTATCTGTGCCTGTTGCTGTGCCTCACGTTCTGCTCTGCGTTCTTTTCTTTTTGTTCGTCTTAAAGCCATAGCTGTCCTCCGTTCGGTTTCGTCATATTTTTACTAAATAAATTTAATGGGTCTGACATTATCTCTTTTCCCGTTTCTTTTTCTATCGGTTTAATCGGTCTTGCCATACAGAAATACCGCATTGCGTCTGCGATATGGTCTTCCTGTGTAGTATCCAAGTCCTCGGGTTTATGCTCATCGTACATAAGCAAAGGCAACGTTCGGATTGTGTTCTTGCAATTTTTGAATATGTACATACGAGCCTTGCCCTTTTCGTCAAACTGAAATCTGTAGTGCATCTGCATCCACCCTGCTATACGGTCATTAACGCCCTTTTGAAAATCAATACCGTTTCGCAGGGCGGCTTCATACACCGATTCGCCTCGTGAACCGTCCCAGATTGACGGGTCGGCTACACCGTCTATATATCTGCCCTTTAAATACGGGTGAGAATTTTCAATCTCTTTTATCTGTCTGAATTGCTTGTCAGGGCTCCACTTCACACCCTCGTTCGGGGTTGCAGTACAGCCGTAGCACTCTTCTATCTGATAGGCTATACCCTCGTAGTCAACTGCCCACCAACAGCAGGAAAAAGGCTTGCCGTAACCAAAGTCATAAGAGCGGTAATACGTCCATTCCTCGGGCGGATTGAAAGGCTCTATAACGTGAGTGTAGCGGTGATATTTCAGCATTTCTTCAGGCGTCATATTGAGTTCTTCCGCCTTTGAAACATCAACCTCTGTGCGGAAGTCCTCAAAGAACATTCCCTCAAATATATCCCACCTGCCATAGAGCCAAGCTTCTCGGAGCTTTGGCGGCAGGTTTTTAAGCTGTTTTATATACTCAGGCTGACTTTCCATTAAAGCCTTGTTGTCCGTAACAAGTGACTGAATAAAGCTGTAATCGTTCGGATCCTCGTCACCGTTGAATTTTCTATCCACAAACAAACGTTTGAAATATCCGTGCGACTGTCCTCCGGGGTTAAGAGTATAGTAAATGCGCTTCGGAAAGTTGTTTACACCTCTGTTGCAGGCTGTAATCTGCTGAATCTGATATTCCGACAGCAAGCAAGCCTCGTCAATGAAAATAACATCGTATTCACTTCCCTGATACTGTCCTAAATCGGCGTCAGTCGCACAATATCCGAATTTAATCGTAGAGCCATTCGGGAATGTAAACATCTTGTCGGAGCGATTGTACTTTGCAATACCGTAAAGCAGAGGAATAAGCACGTTTATATGGTTGTTCTGCAATTCAGCATACGTTCTGCGGACAATCAGCACCTTAATTCCTGCCCATTTAAGGCACAAGAGAATTGCTTTGCGCTGAACACCCCAAGACTTCCCTCCGCCTCTTGAACCGCCGTAAGCAACGTATCTGTGCTTGTCGGTTAAAAACAGTTTTTGCTTTGCAGACGGAGTGCCTAAATTCAGAATCATTCGGCAAACGCCTCCGAATCACCCTCAAGCACAACTGTAATACGTTTATCTGTATCGTTATCTTCTTTCTGCTTGTCACGCCATTTGTCAGGGCGGCGGTTTTTGAGCCAGAAGATTTGAGCGGTGGTATCAGGTACAACTTCTTTAGTAACTCTTTTTGTTTCAATACCATCTTCAAGTGTAACTTCATCATAGCGATAACCTAACGCTCTTTTGAGTAATGCGTTTTCGACCTCAATATCAACTACTTCTTTGCCCTTTTTTAGGGTGTCACCTATGTCACTATACTTACATTTCCATTCCGCTAATGTTTTTCGAGTAATACCCATATTTTTAGCAATCTGTTCATCGGTCAATCCGTCCCTTGCCCAACCCTCAAGCAATATAAGACCTTCAGGTTCAAGCCACTTCTGATATTTTCCTTTTGCCACCGTCGTCACCTCCTATGCTCTTTCTTCATTGTAACTTTTAAAATTCTGTATTTCTAACAAAGCAAAAAAAATTCCGAACCACAAAGGATTCGGAATCAATTGCTTTTATATTTAATTTCGTTCAGAGCTTTATAATACGGACATCTTGTGTAGTTCTTATTGCAAAAGTTCAGTAAATATTTCTGCTTGTCGGTGCTTGAATTAAAGCATTGTTTGACTTTACTGCACCTGTTCAGCATAGCTTCGCAGATAATTATATTTTTATCATCGGTATTATAAAAAGGACATAAAGCGTATGCTTCATTCCAAGACACCATTAATAAATCACCTCCCACCCTCGCCGCACCGAGGAAAATATTTTGAAATTATGTATTTGAT
>JBJEOX010000092.1:0-3379 GCA_051880935.1 Ruminococcus sp. | reverse complement strand
TGACTTCCCTTTCATATTTTGTCACTTATTTTACCTGTTCATTTTAATAACCTCCGTATTTTAGTATTAAGATCTGTTCTCTTTGTTACAACCTAATAATACCATAGCGACTATAACAAAATACGGACAAATCTGAAAGGAAAATAAAAATTATTAAATTGTAAAATAAACACGAAAGATTGTAATTTTATATCTTTTTGTGTTTATTTTAATTTTGCATAGATTACTTTTAAGCTTTTTTCATAGGAATTACTTAAATCAACTGCCGACATCAATTTCAATTATAGTGTTATTCATATTGAGCACTCTTATATAGCTGAGCTTTGAAGCGGCCTTTTTTATCAGATTGATACCTCCAAGTTCAAAAACATCTTGTTCTTCCGATTTATATTGCGTTGGGTCAAAAGGTACTCCGTCATCACGGATACGCAAAATAAGCTTTCCGTCTGCACTTGAAAGATTAATATCAATAAAATTTCTTTTCACGGTTTTGTAGCCGTAGCGTGAAATGTTTACTGCGATTTCCTCGGCAGCTAAGCCGATTATATTTGCTTTTTTTCTGTCAATGCCGTTTTCAATACAGCAATTAATCAGATTATCAGAAATATTTACAGCCTCTTGCTCATTACCTTTGATTGTAATATCATAATAGCTTTCACTGTCTTTTTCAGGTATGAGCAGTAATCCCTTTTGCGGCAGCTTTCCTCGCTTTTGCTGTAGCTTTGTAAAAATACAAACAATAACCAGTGTTACAAATTCACTGCACACTGACGCCGCACATACTCCGAAAATTCCCCATACATTAAGCAGCAGGAACGTTAAAGGTATAATCAGCACAAGACCCTGTAAAACCGTATCAAGAGTTGCAGGTGCAGGCTTTAAAATAGTCTGGTAATAGGTTTGAAAAAATTTGTTAAACGCATAAAATACAAAGCAAAGGCTGAACAGGCGTATACACATAAGAGCAGTATCCATAAACTCAGCGTTATTATATCCGAACAATCCCGCAACAAAATGAGGAAACAGCAGGAACACAGTAGTCAGAAACATAGTAAGAACAATACTTAACATTATAACACGCCGCACAACACGTCTTATTCCGTAGTAATCACGCTCGCCGTAGAGTATTCCGCATATGGTCTGTACAAGACCGATAACTCCTCCTGCAAACAACTCAATTATAAAAACAGAATTTGTGCACACTGAGAAAATTTCCATTTCATCCTGTCCGAGCATACGCACCACACAGGTATTAAGTATAAGATCTTTAGCCGCAAGCATAATGAAATACATTCCGGACGGTATTCCTGCTTTTATAGCCTCAGGAATAATCTTAAAGCAATTTTTTATCATTGAAAGCTTAAAGCGTAGCATACGTCTTTTTGACAATGCATACGGAATTAGCAATACAAGTCCGCAGGTATAACCGATGATCGTTGATAAAGCTGTTCCGTACATACCAAGAGGAGTAAGCTTTAAAAACAGAAAATCAAGAGTCAGGTTCACGATGTTTGCAATTATAAACATCATTGAGCCTAAAACAAGGTTATTATCCACATTAAAGAAGTAGCTGAACTCAATTGCTAATGTCAAAAACGGAATTCCGAGAATGTTCACCAAAACATAGGGATAAAGAAGCTCCTCCAGTTGCGGTGTGCCCGCAAGCAGATGCGTCAGGGGCTGTGATAAAAACGGAGCCGTAGCACACAGCAGCAGTGAGATAAGAAATCCTGCAATAACACTCGCTGAAAACACCCTTGAAGCTTTTTTTACGTCTCTTTTCCCGAGATAGACCGAGGCTTGTGCACTTCCGCCTATACCGAGTATGAATGCAGGTAACTGCAATGCGTAAAGAATAGGCATACTTAACGATATAGCCGCAAGCGCACTGCTTCCGAGAATGTTGCCGACGATTATACCGTCGACAACATTACCCAATTGCATAGCTACAACCATTAATACTCCGGGCAAAAGGTAGCTGTAAAATTTCTTTTTAATTAAATAGTCGTTTCTTTCCATATCAATCAAAGCTTCCGTCAAAAAATCCAAGAGTTGCAAGAGCGTTTAATGCATTGGCAAGATATGTTTCATTGATTATCGGCCACTTATATCCGAGCCTGTAAAGAGCCTTGGTAGTAAAGGAATTGTCATAGCCTATAAATTCTTCGGTTTTATCGCTGTCGGATGATGCATAAGAAATAAGACCGGAAATAAGCATATTTTTCTTTTCGTCCTTTAAGGCTGTATTAAGCGACTCGACAAACTCCTTATCGCTTACAATCTCAATATTTATTCCGCATTTGTTAAGAAGTTCAATAACATCGCCCATTTCAATCTTGTGCCCGTTGCACGCCTGGAATACAGAAAATTTGCCGTTAGTGCCTGCAAGGCTGATTACCGCAGCGGCAGTACAGTCAATCGGAGAAAATTCAACACTTTCGTCCAAACCTGAAACAGGGAATTTTCCGATGGTAGCATAGGCACGCAAAAATCTCATAAAGCCGTTTGTATTGGCGTTGACCTGAAATTCACCGTCGCTGTGTCGGCTCATAAGATTGCCGACCCTGATTATCTTACCATCAAGGCTATCGTTTGCAACTGCCTCAAGTACAGCTTTTTCGGCACGGAATTTCGTATCAACATATTTATTTGACAAATCCTGACCGAAGTAAAGCTCATTCTCGTGGATTTTCTTTTCAGGCGGGAATTTTCTGTTTACATTAACGCCTGCTACACTTGTAGTTGAAATCTGAACAAGTCGTCTGCCTGTTTCTACGCACATAGAAATAAGATTTTCTACGCCATTAACATTGATTCTTTCAAGAGTGTCGTTGTTTGTAAAATGCTTTACACAAGCGGCACAGTTAATTACCGTTTTGAAATCATTCTTTTCAAGGGACATAACTACTTCTTTATCGGTAATATCTCCCTCAATCGGAATAATTCTTTTACCGAATAAATCGTCCATTGCATCGCTGAAATAGTACACAAGCATAGACTTTAGCCTTGACTCAATGCTGTTTGATTTGCCTTTTCTGATTAAGCAATAAACTATAGAATCAGTGCGCTTAATAATCTCATTAAGTACGTGAATACCGAGGAATCCTGTTGCACCGGTAAGCAAAACATTTCCTATATCTGTATATTTCACCTCGTCAACAAATTTCGGCGTGTTGTACTGCAATACACTGTCAATACCCTCAAGCACAATCTCTTCTTGCTCTTCTTCGGCTTGTGCTGTCTTAGCCTGTTGTTTCAGAATATGCTGTTCAAGCATTTCTACAGTCGGATTATCAAATATATCACCGTAAGCTATCGGCAGATTTTCGGTCATAGCACGCATTGCAATTTTTGACGCAGAAAGAGATGTTCCGCCAAT
>JBJEOX010000091.1:0-3399 GCA_051880935.1 Ruminococcus sp. | reverse complement strand
AAATGTAACCCGTTATCATATTCATAGTTGTGGATTTTCCTGCACCGTTCGGTCAGAGAAATCCGAGAACTTCACCCGTTTCAACGGTGAAGCTGATGTCATCAACGGCCTTTATGTCGCCATAACATTTTGTAAGGTGTTTAACCTCGACCATGTGACTTTTCACTCCTTAAAATTAGTCTGTATGAAGTCTGCTTTTATACACTGAAAAGCAGAATTAAACATAATAGATTATACAATAAAATTTTAATTTTGTGTATATAAATTCTAAAAAAACAGGTCAATATCACAAAAATTCAGTTTTTCATCACATAAATTCAAGGTAACGAGAATTAATCAACAAAAAGTGAAAACAATATTTATTGATAATGACCACAAAATTTAAAGGAGCGTTATTATGGACGGAATTATGGATTACATTAATGCTTTCTGGGTAGGCGGATTAATCTGCGTAGTCGGACAGATTCTTATTGATAAAACAAAGCTCACCCCTGCAAGAATACTTACGGGATTTGTCGTTGCGGGCGTAATTCTGGGCGCAGTCGGGCTTTACAAGCCGCTTGCAGAATTTGCGGGAGCAGGTGCCTCAGTGCCAATCAGCGGATTCGGTTATGTTATGTGCGAGGGCGTTAAGGAAGCGCTTGCGCAGGACGGTGCGCTCGGAATTCTGACGGGAGGACTGACAAGCGCCGCAGGCGGAATTGCCGCCGCAATTTTCTTCGGACTTATAGCCGCCCTCTGCACTAAGTCGGGAGATAAGTTTTAGTCCGTTATATAAATCGGTTTTGAACTATAGCTCGGTATCTCGGGGGTCAGACATTAATCTAAGTCTAACGCAGGATACCACTTTACATCATCTGTTTCGTAGCGGCGAACTGCGTTTGCCATAATGTAAAAATTGTTTCACAATTTATACACGGGGACGTGTAGGAACCCGTCCCCTACGGAAAGGTTTGTTTGTTACTATAATAATGATATAATCGGTAAAGTTTCATAGTTACTACGGACACGGCACGCCGTGTCCCTACGACTGGAAATTAAACGTTTGTGCAAAACCGTAGCGAGCGACGCCCTCGTCGCTCACAAAAAACATTACCTATATAGCAACACAAATTCAGAAAATAAACCTTTTCTAACAACACGCACTATTATAAATTCAGTTGTTACACGGCACTGCCTATCCAAAACAACAAAGCACCGCCCCGTACCTAAAAAAACGAGGCGGTGTCTTTCAAATTTAAAATTATTTTCCGCTTACAAGAGCACGCTGAATTTCAGTAGCATCGTTTACATTCACTGCTCCGTCAAAGTTAAAATCAGCGAGAGCCAACTGTATTGATGTATATTCTACTAATGATGCTGCATACTTCTGAATCAGCGTGGAATCAACAATGCTAATCACACCATCACCGTTGACATCACCAAAATCATTTTCAGTGAGCGCAACGAAATCAAAACCGAATTCTTCGGCATACTCTTCGGCGGCTGTGCCTTTAAAACCCTTAATTGTAAAGTCTTCATATTTAAATTTTTCAAATACACTGTAGTCATAGCCATAACCTACGGAAAAACGTCTGATAGTTGTCACTGAGTATGGAATCGTTAAGCTTTTAAGACTTGAGCAGTCCTGAAACGCATCATATTCTATTACTTTTACACTGTTCGGAATAACTATATTCTCAAGACTCTTACAGCCTCTGAAAATATCACCTTCAATTGTTGACACTCCGTCCGGAATATTTACACTTATCAGATTTGTGCATCTGTCAAAAGCTCCGTATCCGATTACAGATACACTGTCAGGAATAATAATTCTATATAGGTTTTCTTGTTCCGCAAAAGCCTTGTCGGCTATACCTGTTGTGTCGGAGTTAAGAGTAAGATTGGTATACACCGGCATTTCACCTTTACAGGTATATACTACCTTACCGGCATATACAACACCGTCACGCTGATTTTCAAGCCAAGCAGTATCTTGGAAAGCTAACATTCCAATTTCATTAACTGTATCCGGAATTGTAATACTCTTAAGATTTGTGCAATTGCGAAAAGCGTCCATGCCAATATATGTCACTCCGTTGGGGATTATAACGCTTTCAATACTTGAGCAATCCTTAAAAGACTCATATCCGATACGTGAAACAGCATAGCCGTCAATTTTGTCCGGAATTACAACATTTTTATCAGAGCCGAGGTATTCATCGATTGCAGCCGTACCGTCATCACGCACTTCGTACTGATAATCACCTGATACGACCGTGGGAGCTTTTCTTAAGATATTTCCGACAGCATTTACAGTCAACGGCAAAGCCGAAAATACACTGACAACCATAACAACCGCAATAATTACAGAAATTGCTTTTTTAAATTTCTTCATAAATTCTACACCTTTCAATTCTTGGCAAAATCTTTTATTTTATTGCTATTATATATTTACCGAGAAAAAATGTCAATATATTATTGTTATGATGATATGTTAATAGAAATCAGCAATGCTTGAAGATATACCTGCAAATTCTGCGTTGCTCGCCCTGATAATTGCCGACTCCCTCAAATGTCTTTACAAAGCCGCATCGCTCCATAACCTTTGCCGAGGCAAAATTGTCTGCAAGGCAAACGCCTGTCATTTCATTTATATCAAGCTGTTTCATAATTACCGGCAAAAACGCCTTTACCGCCTCGGTTGCATAGCCTTTTTTAGTGTAGTCTGCGGCTATATGGTAGCCGATTTCCCACGTTCCGTTCTCAAACGGAACTGCCTGAACATAGCCGATATTTGTACCGTCCTTCAGCAAAACGGGATACACAAGCGGACCGTTACCTGTTTTGTAGCAATTCATCAGAAATTCTATAGTTTCTGCCGCAGCTTCAACCGTTTCAAAAACCTCGTCGGGTACAAAACGACGGTTGTCAACGTCGAGCGAATTGAAGTGAACGCTCTGCGCCATACTCATATCAAACTCGGTAATTATCAGCCTTTCTGTTTCTATCCTCATATTTTCTCCTTATTTTGTGTAAATTACAAGCTCGCTCTTCATTCCGTTGAGCTCTATAACATTCTCCGCACCTTCTGTGCTGAAATCATCAGCCTTTTTGCCGCCCTTTTCATATGAAATACTTGTGCCGATTCCCTTTTTAACAGCAGTAAACTCTGCATTTTCGGGAACGCAGATTCTCGAGGTTGCCGAAATCTGGTTGATTTCAACCGAACCGCTTAAGCTGTTGCACACAATATCCATATCAAGGTTGCAGTCAATCTCAAGCGTACCGACAAAGCCGTCAAGCAAAACATTATGCGTCTTTGTTTCAAGCTCCAGATTCTCGCAGTTCAGATTCTTTACCTCAATCTTTCCTGCATTTATTGACGCTTCGATTCTGTCAATGTACTGATTCGGAAGC
>JBJEOX010000090.1:0-3421 GCA_051880935.1 Ruminococcus sp. | reverse complement strand
TATGTACTGCACCGCCGACAGAGTAGAGATAATTGTCACGCTCGTTACCGACAAAAAGCACATATCCGTCCTCAATAATTATCGCACCTGCCCTGTAGCGAAACCACTTGTTTTCTTTTACAAATCCGCAGTCAAATTCCATACTCTCACCCCCAAACAATCTACCATTATATTATCATAACAAAGCGACAAAATCAATCAAATTCACAACAGGTACCATATAAAAAATCACGGAATATATAAAACAAACAGATGTACAGATTCTTTTCAAACCTGTACACCTGTTCTAAAATTTATTTGCTGTAAACAGTGTCACCGCAAATCATAATTGTTTTGATTTCTCTTGTGTCGATTACGTTTACTTCCGGAATTAAAGGTGCACCTACAACTGTTGAAAAACCAAGCGGAACTTTCTCCTCGTAATAATCTGCGTTTCCGTCCTCTCCAAAGCCTTCTCCATCACCCACATCGGGATAAAGATAGTAAACAGTGCCATCGTTTAATACAATCTTGGAGTTTTCCTCCCAGCCGATGTCCTTAAAGCAATGGTTATGATAAGCCTCTGCCTGTCCTGACCAACCTGATTTTTCGACTACCTCTTTATCGCATTGACCGTAAAGATAAACAGAAAACGGAGTTACTTCCATTTTTACCTTATCGGCTGCCGGTTCAATAACATTCGGAGCGTCTTCAATGGTCAGTTCATTGCTGATGATACCGTCTGTTTTGTAGTTGAGATCAAAGCTGATTTCAAAGGGAAGCTCTATTATTTTTGTATCGCACCAACAGTACTTCATCTTTTTGCCACTTCTTACATTCTGGCAGTCGTCCTCTGTAATGCCAAGCTCCTGCATACGCTCGTTAATCAGATTATCGTCAAAATTCCATATTGTATCAACATCCATAGATGATTTTCCTGTGTAGTCTACCTCGTCAAGAACCTCATAAATAATATGAGCTCCGACGCCTTCGCTGGTAACAGTCACTCTGCCGTTTTGAAGATCTCCTTCACTTATTCTGGAAAAAACAAATATCTTCAGACTTTTGTTATCCTCACTAAGTGAATACTTTATTGTATCAATAGTTTTTATATCTCTATCTCTTCCTTTTGAGGAATTACCGTTTTTGTCAACATACACAACTCTGCAAGCATTGTAATCATATGGAGTTTTATCCTCAGGTATCTTATCCGGCCATTCATATGACCAGCAAAACGGCTCTTCATAATCCTCATCAATAACCGCACTGCCGTCCTTTTTGGTAATCTCAATCGCAGAGTACAGCTTTTCACCGTCACCTGTCACTCCGAGAAGCTCAACATTGAGGCTGTCGTCACAGCTGATAATTTCTACGTTTCCGCCGTCGTAAAGTCCTGCGGAATTCATACCGCTGTTGTTGAAAAGCTCTTTGAAAATACTCTGAACACTTCCTGTTGCAAAGGCTCCGACTGTGCCGGTAATTAATATTACCGCCGCAACAAGTAAGGTAATTAACTTTTTGCTGAATTTCTTTTTGCCGTTTTTATCATCAATACGCTTAAGCACTTCTGCCTTGATTTTTTCAACGTCAATATCAATATTTTCACAGGCGTTGAATTCATCAATATTCATAAGTTCGTCGTCGAATTCGTCAAAAACTTTCTTGAATGTAGTTTTCATAGTGTGTAACTCCTTTCAATAAGTTTTGCTTTGATTTTATTGCGGGTTCGCCTGAGCTTGGATTTCACCGTTTCTATGTTTATTTCCATAGCCTCGGAAATCTGTGAAACTGTCTGATAATAATAGTAGTACCGTATCAGAATTTCCCTGTCGGGTAACTCTATTTCCTTGATAATCTCACGAAGCTCCCTATGTATGTCCTTTTTCTCGGTTTCATCAGCAATAGAAAAATCATCCTCGGGGTCGTAGTCGTCAATATTGAGAACAGCTTTATTTCTGTTGACTGCTATCTTATTAAGTGTGCGTGTTCTGGCGATACAGCAGATATATCCTTTCAGCTTGCCCTCCTGCACTTTATCCGCATTATTCCAAAGTGTAACAAACACATCCGCAACAGTTTCCTCAATATCTTCCTTTGTAAGACTTCCTTTTGAGATATTGTTTACAACCGTTGCCGCAAGACGTGAATATTGCTCTATTACAGCTTGTAATGCTTTTTCGTCGTGTTTTTTCAGTTTCAGCAAAAGTTTGTCCTTCAATACTCCCACCCTCTCTTTTTTTATTGTGAAGCGCTTCTATTAATAATAACAACTGTTTGTTTGATTTGGGTGCATAATTTTTAGATTTTAAATAAGTTTAAGTATTAATTTCTTTTCTGTCCTTTTTTATTGTAGCACACTTATCCGCAAATGCAAAAAGTGTGCAAGCTATTTTTTAACTTGCACACTTTTTCACAATATCCTTACCGAGGAGAAGGCAGGGGATAGTCAGGCAGTACATTGATAAAATTAAAAATACACATATTGTATGAAATATAAAATCAGCTTTTGATATTAATCAGTGTAGGGAACGGTCTTGACCGTTCCGCTGATTTACAAGCCAACTCTTAACCGGCTCGGAACGGTCAAGACCGTTCCCTACATTTGAGTGTGGTTATTTTCATAACATAATTATAATTTTAGAATTAACACCGTAGTAAGGGATAATTTGTTAATCTGTGGGTTTATTAGTAGAAAAATTCTGAAATACAAATATGCTCGTCGCTCTCGTTTAATGCAAGCAGCTGTTCTTTCGTAGCTGCAATAAAGATACAACCCTGAAAATCATCATAATCATAGCGTGATGTGTTACTAAAATAATTCTTAATAATTCTGTTGCGCTGGGGATTATAAGAAAAGCTTTCTTTATCAAAATCATATAAAAAAATTACTGCATTGAACTTCTGATTTGGACTTGCATTGCTTACTCTTTCAGCAAGATAACCGTCAACAAATCCATATTCAAATCCACTATTTGCTGCGAAACAGTCAATACAATAGCCATTCGGGTCTTCGTTAAGTGCAACAAGCTGTGCCTTGGTTGCGCACACTTTCAGCTCGTTGTATTCGCTATTATAAAGATACTTGTCCGGATTACCAAGATATGTATAGAGAAAATCGTTGACATCAATATCATCACTAAAAGTGATACTTACAAGAAATTCATCCGTATCAGAAGCATTTTCCATATCAGCAAGCAGCTGTTCGCTTACAATTCCCCATTCCTGCTCATATACAGGGTATGATATGTAAACGCTGTCACCGTAAGCGTTTGCAATATTCAGTAATGTTTCCTTTGATAATGATGTATCAATATATCCTTTTTCAGCGTCATAGGTATAATAATATTCTTTTGACAGATATTTCTCAATTATACTTTCAGCCAATGCATCATTGTTGTCACTCAGAAGTAAAATTCTGACATGGTAAAAATAGTAATCAATT
>JBJEOX010000089.1:0-3453 GCA_051880935.1 Ruminococcus sp. | reverse complement strand
CGTCTTTATGAGTAACTCCCGTATCTTTCTTCTCTGCAAAAACGAGGTCGTCATATCCGCCTGTATTAACATAACTGTTTTCGTAGTTATCTTCATCATCGGGCATACCGTCGATTATTTCAATCTCGTCTTTGGTGTAGGTGTTGAAGGTCATTTCAACAATGAACGAGAGAGCGTAAATTGAGAAGATAATAAGCTCTGCGCCAAATAAAGACTGTGTTGCAAGAGTGCCCTCAATCATAGCTGTAAAGATGACGTAAAGACCGTATGAAAGCGAGATTGCAACAGCGGGAAGTCCGTAGATAAAGCAGGCTTTAACGGGATTTCTGCCCTTTATTCTTGAAACAATCATAGAGTGCGAGAAGTAATAAAGGGTGATAAAAATGTAACAGAAAAGCGGTGTCATATCGCTTGCAGAAATTGAAACCTTGGTTGCAACAAGGAATTCGGAAACAAGCTCTGAACACCCCCACAGTGCAGGGAAAATAAAGAGCATTGAAACGCCCGATACAGTTGATTTGCCCGTAAAATGCACCTTTGACATAAGGATAAGCGCAATAGCGGCAGGAATTGATAACGCCGCACAAACGACGGTCATAAGGTAGTATTCCGAATCATTTGTGGTGTTTAAAAGCGTGGTTATTGACGAGGCTGCAACCGAAGCGCCTGCAAGAACAGCAAACGCACCTGCGACGAAATTCTTTTTCACAGGATAAACAGGCGCTGTCTTTCTGTCAAAAATATTGATAATTACACACACAAGAAAAAGTGCAAGAGTAACACCGATAACTGCATATGTAATTCCCATTTTGTTCATTCCGAGGAACATTCCGCTGCCGTCAAGACCGAAAACGCTCATAAGCTTGAGTCCGACAGTTGCAATAGCTGCGAGAATAAAGGGTATAACCGAATATTTTACCTTCATAAAACTGCTCCGTTTCTATATATACTAAGGTTATTTTAATTTTATTGTGAACATATATTATTTTAAGACAAATATATCGTTATGTCAAGAAAAAATAAAATACAATTTACCGTACTCAAAAATTAAATTTTCTGTGCGAATTAAAGAGGTGTTCGGTATCGGAAAGAAAATCCTTGCCTGTGCGCTGCTGCTTGTTTTAATGGCACTTCTGCCTTTTACGGCAGTTAAATGCTCAAAAAGCGAAAGCAAGCTGACAAGCAGTGCAGGCAAAACAAATAATGACACAAAAGCAAGTGATGATTCCCACGCAATACTCGTCGGTCTGACAGCCGCAGTCTGTAATGAAAATTTCTGCGACGAAACAATAAAGGCAATTGCTATTCTGCTGAATACAGATTATGAGGTAAATCCCGACAAATTTGATTTAGAGAACAATGAGGTTTATTCTTCGAAAGATACTCTTGATAATTCCAATAAAGAACATTATTCAAAAATTGAGAGTGTTATAAACTCTATGGAAAAGAAAGCTCTGACGCTCGGAAATGAAAAAGTCTTTATCCCCTATTCCGATATTTCCTGCGGTTACACGCTTGACAGCGAGGACTGCGAGTACATAACGTCGGTTGCCTCTCCCTGGGATTGCTTTTCACAAGAATATGATGAAAACGCTGAATGTATCGGAGTGAGCGTAGACGGAATTAATTATCTTTGTCAGAACGGCGCAAGTGCAGAGCAGGCGTTAAAATGGTATCTGCCCCATTTTGAAATAAAATAGCAAGAAAGTCCGTACTGCATATTATATAACGAGATAATACCGATTTCAGTTAATCGGGTTACACTCGTAAATTATAAAGAAGGAGAATGGAAATGGAATTGACCGAAATTATAAAAGAACAGTACGGACTTTCAAGATTTCCCGAAAAGACTTCCGAAGCAATGGCATACGTTCCGTTTCAGCCTGACAACGCACCTACCTACTCGCCGATGCAGGGATTTGCGTCGGGAACAATGTACCCTACGCTGAACAAGCCGTTCTACGGAGGCAAGTGTGGTGCTCACAATGACTGAACGGGAAATACTGCTCAAAAAAATATCGACCTATCAGTTTGCGGCGTTTGACCTTCAGCTTTTTCTTGACACCCATCCATACGACAGGAAAACGCTTGAAAAGATGAAGGAGTACAAAGCTTTGGCACAACCGCTGATTGCCGAATACGAAGAAAAGTACGGTCCGCTGACAAAAAGTATGACAAGCTCGAATCACTGGCACTGGATTATGGGACCGTGGCCGTGGGAAAATGAGGAGGACTGCTGATGTTTGTATATGAAAAGAAACTGCAATATCCCGTAAATATCAAGCAAACAAACCCAAAGCTTGCTAAAATCATTATAACTCAGTACGGCGGTCCCGACGGAGAGCTGGGAGCCTCGCTGAGATATTTAAGTCAGAGATTCACTATGCCCCTGCCGGAGCTTAAAGGTACACTGACCGATATAGGTTCAGAAGCGCCTTGGTTGGAAAATTTTTCATTATAGCTGTCAATTTCAGCCTTACCGCAGAGAATTTTTGCACTCCACTTTTCGGGAATAAATTTCAGGTGAATGTCAAGCTCACGATTTTTGCTGACTACGATTTTATCTACTATGTTGCGGTAAAATGTATCGCTCCACTCTTCGCCTGTGATAATGGAATTCACATAATCTTTAATTTCGCTGATTATTTTTTCCTTGTCCGCAAGCATACTGCTGTGGGCTTTTTCTTTTTGCAGTTTTTCGGATATTGTTTCGTATTCAGATTTAAGTCTTTCGCAGGCTTTGCGGTAATCCGAGGTTTCAATATCACCCGACAGGCACATATCAAGCAGCTTTTGCTTTTTGTTTTCTATCTTTTCAAGCTCGTTTTCAAAATAGGTTATGTTGTCTTTCTCTTTATCGGATTTCAGAACATCTGACACTATTGACAGTACGCTTTCTAAAATTTTATTTCGGTCTTTTAGAATATCTGAAATAATGTGTTGCAGTATTGATCGAATGTCCTGTTCATTTATTGAAACATTTGAACAGCCTACCTTTTCATTGTTTTTGTTTGTTCGCTCCTTGCCGTACTTCTGGTTCTGAATACAAACCCAGCTTTCATTCTGATTTCCGTTCGATGAAGTCTTTTTGCGGTGGATAAAGGTTGAGCCGCACTCGGCGCAGATTATTTTCCCCGACAGAGTGTATCGGTTTGCAAAGCCGTTTTTTGCTCCGTGAAGATTTTTTCTGCGTTCAAGCTCTCTTTGCGTTGCTTCAAACATCTCTCTTGAGATAATCGGCTCGTGATGATTTCGGATTGTCACATACTCAACCTCACCCTTGTTGTACTTTTTGTTGTGCGACAGATAATCGGGCGTGTAGGTTTTCTGCTGAATCAAATCACCGCAGTACTTTTCATTTTTGAGGATTCGCAATATCACCGTGTACGACCAGTCCTTCATATAGGTTGAGGTTTTGATTCCTGCATCCCGCAACTCCTTTGCAATAATGTG
>JBJEOX010000088.1:0-3457 GCA_051880935.1 Ruminococcus sp. | reverse complement strand
TATAAATTGTGAAACAATTTATACATTATGGCGAACGCAGTTCGCCGCTACAATTTAAAAATTTGCCCTTCGAGGCACTCGACAAATTATGGTTTAGCTTTAATAATAGGAAACACCAAATTAGTCTATACAAATATCTAAACAAAAACAGTCGGAACACCATATTAACGATGCTCCGACCTTACTTCAAAATTTACAAACCTATATACACGCTTAATCAAAATGATTTGAAGTTTTCAATTACTTCTTCACGGTGCTTGTAGTTGTCCGAATTTTCATCGGGCTTTTCGTCGTCAATGCTTGAGTCCGTGTAAATCAGCAAATATTTTTCGTCATCGGAAAGGTATGCCTTTACCGACGGCAAATCAAGAATTGTAAACTCGCCGCTGTTCTTTACCGACTCAACAACAGTCTTTGCAGTATCGTTAAGATTTTTTACGTCATATTCATAAAGCTCAATCGTAATTGCTTTTCCGCCGTAAGCTGTGAGGAACTTTTTGCCCTCTTTTGCGCCGATAAGAGATGCGTCCATTACGGTTACGTTGCTTTCGTCAAGCTTGCCGTCCTTCATAGCAAGATACTCAAGCTCAGTAAAATAATTTATCAAGCCCTCAAGATTATCCTTAAAGTCGGCAGGTTTCGGCTCGTCCGCAGTAGCTGAACTGCCTGTAGCCTCGGTAGCCTGAGTTGCTTTATTCTCTTTTGAAAGTGCGTCCTTGTATCCGCAGCCGGCAAAAACGGCAGCAATAAGTCCTATGCATAAAATTGCGGCAATAAATCTCTTCATAAAAATAATCCTTTCAAAGGTAATTTGTCAAAGTTTCATTTTATTATAACGCATCTCAACGCATAAATCAACATTTATATTAAAAAAAGTACGGACAGCCGAAGCTGTCCGCCTTAACATTTTCATATACACACAATCTTTATGCAAGAACGTAAACGTTCACGTCACGTCTGCCGAAGTTTACACATTCGTCATAGGTGTTGTAGAAACAGTCTACAATTGCCGAGCCGTCCATAAGCGCTCCGCCCGTATCAACAGCAGTTGCATAGCCGTAAACAAAGCTTCCGTCTGTTGAAACAATGTAGAGCTTTGAACCGTAGGGGATTATGTTGGGGTTAACTGCAACGCCGCCGTGATAAGCGAGCACGCCTGTTGCTGTTCCTGCACCTGCGGGGGCAGTGTAAGCCGTACCCGAGCCTGTAAGAACCTGACTGTAGGCAACTGTTGCACCGTTTGAGTCGGTAAATGTTCCTGCTCCGCCGCTTGTTGCGGCACCCTTTGTTCCGACAAGGACAACCTCGTCAACGGGCTTTTTGATTGTCTTTTCGGCAACAACCTTGTCGGAGGTCTTTTCGCCGTCTATGTACTTTACCTCACGGGTAACGATTTTTTCACCGTCTTTACCCTCTGTCTTAACCTTTGTTTCGCCGAGCTCAACGTCGTCGGAATTTTTCTTGACGGTGTCATAGGCGATTTTTTCTTTTGAGGATTCCGTCTTGTATGTAACACGCTTGATTGTTACAGAATAGATGTTTTCAACATCTTCATTGTGCGAGGTTGAAAGAATATCGTCATCGTCTACCTCGTAGCCTGCAAAGTTAAGTGCGTCGTACACATTAACAAGCGCAAGCCTAACGTCTTTTGTCTTGCCGTCGGCAGTTACGCTGACCTTTTTGGTCTTGTAAATGTTGATTTCCGTGTCCTTGGTAATTTCACTGTCGGGGGCAGGAACGGAAATTTCATCATCAGCAAGAGTAATGTCTGCTTTTTTCAGAGCGTCGGCAACTGTTCCTTTTGCAAGATGAACAAGCTGACTTTTGCCGCCGTTATTGATTGTGATTTTGTTTGCGTCGAGGATTGTTACATCGAGCTTAAAATCGTTGTTGTGTGTGACTACAAGGTCGCCGTTTGAAAGCTCATACTCAACCTTGCTTCTGAATCCGTTGTTATCTTCCGAGTTTGAGGCGCTGTTACTGCCCGACTGAATTGCAGCCGCAACGGTAATAACCGAGCCGAGGACAACTGTTGCTGCAAGGCTCAGCGCAACGGCTGATTTTGCGATGCGAAGTTTATCCGCTGTAAATCTCATTGTAATAACTCCTTTTTCAATTTTTTCATTCGGGCACAACAGTCATATATGCTCCTGTCTGTCCGAATTGAATGCAACGTTATGTTGCTTCAAATACCTTCCGGTGCCGAAACAGTTTTGCAGGATTTTTGCAAGTCCGCTCGGTACAGTTGGCAATTATAAACTCGTCTTTTGGTTATGTCAACCTAATTCGGAATTGATTTTTTGTGCACCTTTTACAATGATTCTGGGTATTTTTCTCATTCAGCATTATTTTTTCGAGCTTTTATTTGATTTTTTCCTGCAAAAATATGGTCAATTTGCAAGAAATTTATTTGTCATCAATTTGTTATCGTTTTATTACTGATTTGTAACTATTTTATGACAATTATTACAGCAATATTACGACGATAATAATTGACAATTTCATATGATTTTATAGTTCTATATTGTCAATTAAGAGTAATTAATGACTATTTTATTATTCTTTACAATTTTACAAAAAACTCACTTTAAAGACGTTTGTAATATTTTCGGACATAAAAATCGGACAGCGACAAAGTGCCGCTGTCCGACTGAAAATACTAAATATTTACATATAATATGTATTACTTTTTCTCCTTGAAAGCGAAGAATCTCTGACCGATATAATTGAATGCAACAAACAGGCAGGAGCCTACGAGCATTGATGCGTTGCCTGCGAATTTGTCAACAGTCCAGCCGAACATTGTAAGGGAATTTGCAATGCAAATCCACTTTGTAAGCGGGATTGCGATACCGTAAGCAAGTCCGTAGCAAACGGCAATATTGAGCGCAAATTTCGCAATCGGCTTCCAGCCCTTTTCCTTGTTTTTGAAAGTAAAATACTTGTTGAGGAAGTAGCTCAGAATACTGCCCAGAATGTAGCCGACAATTGACGAAATCCACTCGTCCCAGCCGCAGAGGTTGAAGAACAGGAACTGAAGTCCCATACCGACGATTGTGTTGAGGATTCCGACCATTATAAACTTCCAGAATTTAATGTCAAAAAACTGCTTGATAAAATCTTTCATCATTCACTATCCTTTTCTTCGTTGTTTTCTTCCTCAAAATTTGAGTACTTAGTTATGTAAATCGGTCTGTCCTTCGACTCCATATAAATTCTGCCTATGTACTCGCCGAGAATTCCGATTGACATTTCGGTAATGCCGCCAAGAAACAGCACGGCACACAGCGTTGTTACGTAACCCGGAGTAGTAATTCCGAAGAACAGCGTCTGAATAAGCGTAATTAAAATATAGATAAGCGAAATTACGAAGATTACGCCGCCCATAACAGCCGTAAAACGAAGTGGTGCAACCGAAAAGCAGGTGATTCCGTCAAGCGCATATTTAAACAGGCTT
>JBJEOX010000087.1:0-3476 GCA_051880935.1 Ruminococcus sp. | reverse complement strand
TTTCCTGTTTAGCCGTAGGGGACGGCTTTTCTGCGAAAACGGCAACCCTTTTGTCGCTTTGCGACATTTCCCCTAATAGGGGAATTCCCCTGACGTACCGAAACGTAACCTATATATCAATCTATAATTCGGGCAACCGTTTTTACCTAAACTACCGATTTTTCCACTCGATTTGACAGCGGTGGCACACCGCCGATTTGCGTGCCGAGGTACTCGGCTAAATTATGGTTTATTCCTTTACCATTACCTTTACAATCTCGCTGACGTACATTTTGTGGTAGTCGTCCTTGTACCACTTTTTAACGCTGTCGCTGTCGGTTATGCTTTCCTCGTTCAGAAACTGAGCATACATTTTCTTGCATACAAGCACAAGCTTTGCTTCTTCAAAATACGGAACACCGTCCTCGGTAAATGCAGGTGTAAGCCCTGTTTCCTTGACCTTGTCAACATCTCTGCCGCTTTTTGAACCGCAGAATTTCAGTGCGTCACGGTAGCTTTCGTCAAAAAAGCTCATTGTGTAGTAGTTGTTGTTCTCAGTGAATTCAAATGTGTATCTCTGCGGACGGATAAACGTAAACGCCACCGGTTTGCCCCACATAATGCCGACTCCGCCCCAGCTTACGGTCATTGTGTTGAATTTATCCTTGCTTCCGCTTGTCACAAGCGCCCAGCTGTCGCCGATAAGCTCAAACGGATTGTTTGTAATTTCCTTTGGTGTAATCTCTTTAAATACTGACACAATAAATCATCCTTTCGCATTATAATATGCATTTTGTTTCAAATAAATTATAGCAGATAATTTCCGTTGATTCAATATATTAAATAACACAGGTGACAGTCATAACTGTTTTGAATGCGTGTCAATGCTGAAATATTCATTTTCTTTGAATAATATTCATTATACTGCATAAATGAATGAATATTCTGAATATTCATTTTAAATGAATATATACATTCTTCGCCCGAAAGCAGTGTTTTTCAAATCCTGTTTTATTTGTTTATCCGCTTAATAAGCCGTTTTTCACATAAATTCGCATAAAATGCGCCTAAAAATGCATATCTGAAAAATTTCTGAATATTTATTCAAAAAAGACTTGATTTTTTTGAAACAGAGTGTATAATGTAATAGTAAATTAAATTCTGGTAATCGGAGGAAATAAAAATGGCTGATAATAAAATCAAAAAGGTAGTTCTTGCATATTCAGGCGGACTTGATACTTCAATCATCATTCCGTGGCTTAAAGAAAATTACGACAACTGCGAGGTTATCGCTGTTTCGGGTAACGTAGGTCAGGGCACAGAGCTTGACGGTCTTGAGGAAAAGGCTATCAAGACAGGCGCATCAAAGCTCTACATTGAGGATTTGAACAAGGAATTTGTTGAAGAGTACATTTTCCCCACAGTTAAGGCAGGCGCAGTTTACGAGGGTAAGTACCTCCTCGGTACATCATTTGCCCGTCCTATAATTGCAAAAAGACTTGTTGAAATCGCTAAAAAAGAGGGCGCTGACGCTATCTGCCACGGCTGTACAGGTAAGGGCAACGATCAGGTTCGTTTTGAGCTTGCAATCAAGGCTTACGCTCCCGATATGAAGATTATCGCTCCCTGGAGAACCTGGGAATTCAAGTCACGTGAGGAAGAAATCGAATATGCGGAGAAGATGAATATTCCGCTCAAGATTAACCGTGAAACAAACTACTCAAAGGATAAGAACCTCTGGCACTTAAGCCACGAAGGTCTTGACCTTGAAGACCCCGCAAACGAGCCTATGTACAACAAAGAGGGCTTCCTCGAGATGGGCGTTTCCCCCGAAATGGCTCCCGATAAGCCCGAGTACGTTACAATTTCTTTTGAAAAGGGTATTCCCACAAAGCTCAACGGCGAAGAAGTCTGCTCGGTAGAGCTTATTGAAAAGCTCAACGAAATCGGCGGAAGAAACGGCGTTGGTATCACAGATATCGTAGAAAACCGTCTTGTTGGTATGAAGGCAAGGGGCGTTTATGAAACTCCCGGCGGCACAATCCTCTATGCGGCTCACGATAAGCTCGAGGAAATCTGCCTTGACAAGGACACACTTCACTACAAGAAGAACCTTGCAAACACATTTGCAGACCTCGTTTACGACGGCAAGTGGTACACACCTCTGCGTGAGGCTATGTCGGCATTCGTTGACAGCACTCAGGAGTATGTAACAGGCGACGTTAAGCTCAAGCTCTACAAGGGCAACATCATTGACGCAGGCGTTACAAGCCCGTATTCACTCTATGACGAGGAAATTGCAACCTTTGACGAGGACGAGGTTTACGACCAGAACGACAGCGCAGGCTTCATCAACCTCTTCGGACTTCCCATCAAGGTTCGTGCAAAGAAAGGTCTTATCAAATAAGTAAAAATTTGTTTGATACAATAAATCGGGGGCAGGGAATTTCTCTGCCCCGATAAGTGTTTATATAGGGATATAAAAAACAACATAATTATTGAAAAAGGAATTTAAATATGCAGTTATGGAAAGGACGCTTCAAAAAGGAGCTTTCAAAAACAACAAACGACTTTAACAGCTCTATTTCATTCGACAGCAGAATGTATAAAGAGGACATTGAGGGCAGTATCGCCCACGCAACAATGCTCGGCAAATGCGGAATTATTACCGAGGAGCAGTCAGCCGACATCGTTCAGGGGTTAAAAGGAATCCTTGCCGACATCGAAAGCGGCGCATTGCAGTTTGATATGGAGGCAGAGGATATTCACACCTTTATCGAGGGCGAGCTGACAAAGAGAATCGGCGACAACGGCAAAAGACTTCATACTTCCCGCAGCCGTAACGACCAGGTTGCGCTTGACATCAAGCTTTACCTTAAAAAAGAGATTGTAAATGTAAAAAATCTCGTTGTCGACCTTATCAAGGTTATCGCCGACAAGGCTGAAAAGTACAGCGAAACCGTAATGCCCGGATATACTCACCTTCAGAGGGCACAGCCGATTACCTTCGGTCATCATCTCTTGGCTTACGGCGAAATGCTGTTGCGTGACGTTTCACGTCTTGAGGACTGCTTAAAGAGAATGGACGAAATGCCCCTCGGCTCGTGTGCGCTTGCAGGCACAACCTACCCGATTGACAGAATAATCACAGCCGAGCTTTTAGGCTTTGAGCGAATCACAAACAACTCGCTCGACGGCGTTTCCGACAGAGATTACTGCATTGAGTTTGCGTCCGTTCTTTCAATAATTATGGTGCACCTCTCACGTTTTTCCGAGGAAATCATTATGTGGTGCAGCTGGGAATTCAAGTTTGTGGAGCTTGACGATGCGTTCTCGACAGGCTCGTCAATTATGCCGCAGAAGAAGAATCCCGACATTGCAGAGCTTGTCAGAGGTAAAAGCGGCAGAGTTTTCGGCGACAATATGACCTTACTCACAATTATGAAGGGAATTGCCCTTGCATACAACAAGGATATGCAGGAGGACAAGGAGGCAAT
>JBJEOX010000086.1:0-3483 GCA_051880935.1 Ruminococcus sp. | reverse complement strand
TTATATAAATAAATTTATTCTTTGGAGGAGATTAAATGAAAAAAATAATTTCATTAATCCTGAGTGTTACAATGCTTGCTTCTGCGGCACAGCTGTATGCTTCGGCAGACATAACTCCCGAAGTTGTACAGTCGGAAGCCGTGCAGGAAACAAGCGCACAGTCATCTGCTCAGGAAACAACAGAAACGTCTGTCGGTGAAAGCGACACAGTCACAGCAGAAAGCACTTCGGCAACTACCTACACTTCAACCGAAAGCTCACTTTCGGCTGAAAGCGAAAAAATCAAGTCTGCGGTAAGTACTGTTTTCAAGAGCGAAAATGCAGACGAGGCACAAAGCGGAAAGCTTACGACAGTAAATTCACCTATGCTGACTTCCGCTAAGGATAAGAATTATGATGTAACCTTAAGTGTTGATGCAGTAAATACTCTTGACGAAAATGCCAGTGTAATTCTTGTTTACCCATCTGCATTAACATTTTGGGGGGATAGTAAAGATGGAATTAATAAGGATTTGTATTATAGTCTACGAAATTGCTTTAAAGAAGTTGATTCTTTTGACGCTTGGGGTTCATTGCGTATAGAAGAAAGAGGAACAGAAAGTACAAGATATACTGTGCTTCAAAAAGAACCTTCTGCACAAGATAATTTAGGTACTCAAAAGGTTGAAGGTTATATTTTACTTATAAAAAAAGGAACAGAAGCATATTCAAATTTTGACAAAATTTATGCTAATTGGGATTACAGTAGCGATGATGCCGATGCGGACGGCGACTCTGTATATTTTTCATTCACAATGCCGGAAGGTAAGGATTTTACAAGTGAAAATTCTGCGGTTAATACAGTAGACTATAACAATGGTGCTGTTTATGCTACATTCACCTTTACTCCTAAAACATTGCCTGATAATTATATGGGATATACAGAGGATGATAAAACAACAGTTCAAAACGACGCAATTAAAATTCAGTTGTTCAACTACGACGGCGACATAAACTATATTAATGATATTAAAACTTCAACTGAAGAAAATAAATATAATCAAAGTAATTTACGACAATTAGCAAATTATTTTCCGTTTTATACAATTGGTGAATTAACCGGTTATCATTCTTGGTTTCCTAATATAAGCACAGACAGTGACACTAATCATAAAATTTGTTTTGCCGACACCTTCAAATCCGGTAATACAACAGTTGAGCCAATGCTGTACAAGGGTTATCCTGTTAAAAATTTCATATATAATGGCATTGAGGAAACATTAAACAATTTTAACCTTACAAAAGATGAGCGTTCTATTAAGTATCTATTTAGCGAGGGCGATGCATCTGTAACAATGTACACTCCAAAAAATTCACTTTTAATGTATGATAAAGCAACCGCAAAATATTATTATGATTCAAATTCTAATGCAGTTGATTATGATACTGAAAATAACAAATTTCACGTAAGAAATTACATAGAAAATGACGCATACGATTCACCCGGATTTTATCCGTACAACTACACAAGTTCACTTACCGAACATAAAATTAAACTTAATCAGACCGATTACTGGTTTGGTATGCGTATGGATGTTGATTTTATACAGAGCAAAGACGGCAAAATTCAAGTAAAGGAAAACGGAGAAACGGTCGACAAAGATATGGAATTTAGTTTTTCCGGTGACGATGATGTATGGGTGTTTGTTGACGATGTGCTTGTGCTTGATCTTGGTGGAATGCATACCGCTTACACCGGAACAATTAATTTTGCAACCGGCATTGTTACTCAAGAAGATGGTTATGGTTCAATAACACACGTTTCATTAAAAGATTACTTTGCAGAATCTAACCCAAATGGAGGTTGGAATGGCAATATTTTTAATGATTACACTTCACATAAAATGACTATGTTTTATATGGAACGTGGTACAGGACAGTCTAACTGTTCAATGAGTTTTAATCTACCGACACGTCCCGAAAATTCATTAGAGGTTTCAAAGGATGTTGTCGACTCAAACAACAAGAACATTAATGCTTCGGATTCAACCAAATATACTTTTAAGATTACTCGTAATAATAATGAATCCCTTTCAGGTGATGAATTAAACTATACTATGGGTTCTGACAAAATGCAGTTGGGAACAGACGGATTGTTCACATTGAAAGGCGGTCAGACGGCTTACTTTACTAATCTTGCAAGTGAAAATGTATACAAAATTGAAGAAATCACCGAGGGAAAACCCTATAACAATTATTTGAAATCTACAAATGTTTCAGTGGATGAAAATCCCCCGACAAACGCAACTTCAATAAAAGTTACCCCAACCGAAGTAACGCAAACCGTTAAATTTGTAAACACGCTGAAAAGCCTTGACGTAACCCTGAAATACTACGGGCGAGAAACAGTAAACGGCAAGCCTGCGGATATCAAGAAAGAGCCGACTACCTATACAAAGACATATCTGGCAAGCACAATGACAGATGACGATTATCAAAAATATTTTGGTACAAGTGCAAGCGACCCTATCGGTCAGATGATTACCGACGCCGCTGTGACTTTTGATTCGGCTTCGTTACAGCAGGATACAAAGTACAGAAATGTTCTTGATGATTACGAAATGTGGATTACGCAAGCGCAGGCTAAAAGCAACATTGAGCGTAAAACTAATTTGCATACAAGCAGTGAATATACCGACGGCACATATCACACAAGCTGGTACGGTTATACGCAGACTAACAAGAAATGGGCTGATACGAATCTTGACGATAATTCAGCAGACGGCGAAAAATGGGTAAATTACTATTGTTATACTGACGGCGAAAGTCAGGCGATTAGTGGAATAAGCGGTAATGATATTAATTCTGAAACAGAAATAACCAACAGAAATAAAGCTGATGTTACAGCAGTAACCGTATGGCTGTTCAATCAGCCTAAGCAGTACACTGTTGAGTCTTATGAGGCAAAAAGCTTTGGCGACCTTACGAATGTTGACGGAAAATATGTTGCAAACAAAAATTCAACAACAAATTTAAAAGCCTACTACAACCAACGACTCGGTCTTGAAATTGACGAGAATGCCGAATACAGCAAGGCAACAAATCATCTTGCAGGCTACGGTATTGACAGCTATGTAGGAACAAAGCTCGAAACAGCCTATTCGGTAAAAGATGATTCGGGCAATACATATAAATTCGCCTACTGGGCATTTGACCCTGACGGAAAGAATATTGCTTCAACCGATATTCTCTACAACTACCGTATTTTAACTACTACAAAGCTTTACGCAGTTTACACATCTGACGGTAAGGTGAATAACGGCAAGCCCGGACTTACAGTGTCCGAGAACGAGCGTGATATTTTCTTCAATTCAAGCGGAACGTCAATCACTCGCCTTAACACCGAGATGAACCCCTATAACTGTCAGAACAAGGATACCAATATCAAGAATGTTGCAATAGTATATATTATTCCGAGCAGTACTGATGCTCAGTTTGATTTAG
>JBJEOX010000085.1:0-3491 GCA_051880935.1 Ruminococcus sp. | reverse complement strand
AATCGCAAGCGGGGAAATATGTAACTGCTGATGAAGAAGGTGCTTCGGTTGCAACGGTAGACTCTGCCGGTTCTGTGACTGTAGTTTCGGTCACCGCTGTAGCTTCTGTAGTCGTGGTTGCTGATGTGGTTTCAGATGCTTCTGTGTAAGAAGGATTTATAAGCGTTCCTGCTTTTAAAAGATTGAGCATCTGAGTGTTCTGCTCGGCTGTACCGGAATAGTCTGTTATTCCGTTTGCCGCTGCAATTGTTGATCTGAACGAATAACTGCTGTCAACTCCGATAGAATCCAATGCCGATGTTAACGTAGTATAAGTGGAGTCACACGCCGGATAATACTTATTTGACGTAGTTGTCGGAGTGTAGGTCGGATTTACAAGCTGACCGGCTTTGAGAAGATTAAGCATCTGAGTGTTTTGCTCGGCTGTGCCCGTATAATCAGTGATTCCGTTAGCGGCTGCAATTGTTGTTCTGAAAGAAAAGCTGCTGTCAACTCCTATAGACTCCAATGCTGAGATTAGCGTGGTGTACGAAGAATCACACGCAGGATAGCAGCCTTCGGTTGTGACTGCTGATGTTGTTTCAACAGTTGAAGTGTTTTTATATGCAGGCTTGCAGACGTAAACAATATATGTATTTGAAATTGAATACGACTTTGCAGCAACTGCTCCGCCGTTTGTTGAAATTGTCGCAGAGCTTGTATTTCCTTCAATTGTGTAAATTGTACTTCCCGAATAGCCGGTGACAATACCGATATGGTTGGTGGGGTTAGAGTTTCTTGCCGATTTAAAATAGATAATGTCGCCTGCCTGAGGTTTGTAGCCTCCGCTTGCAACGGTGGCTCTGGAATAAGCCTGTCCTTTGTTTTTAAACCAACTGAGTCCCGTAGGAGTATAGGAATGCTTCGGAACGATTGATGTGCTTACGCCTGCAACATTAGCACACCAGGATACGAACATAGCGCACCACATATCCTGTAAGCCGTACCATCTTCCGTACTCTGTGTAGTTAGCGCTACCTTTTACTTCACCCGAAAGCTGAGAAGAGCTTGAACCCTCCTGATAGCCTATCTGGGATTTGGCAACGTTCACGATGTCGGTTCTTTGATTGCCTGTGAGTGTTACTTTTGTTAAAGCGGTATAATATTTGCCCGATTTATAGGACGCTGAGCCGCTGTAACTAAGTGCCGATGCCGGAATTACAGTTGTTGACATAAGCATGGTTGCTGTTAAAACCAATGATATGTACCCAAAAATAATCCGCCTTAATTTTCTTTTCATAATTTTACATCCTTTCTTTTATATAATTTTACAATTATATTTTATATTATTATTCTACATCTTTTTTTTAAAATGTCAAGTATTTTACTGCATTATCGACAATGTGACAATTAATTTTTTTCTGTATTATTATTAGAAAACAAAGTTATCAATCTGGAAATAAATACTTGAGATTGTAAAAAATTTATGATATGATAATAACAAGCATAGATTTCTTATTAAAAATTTTTCTTAATGTTCAGAAGTGCAAATTTATGAAATATAACATTTCTGATTGCGTTTCGTTATTTTTTTATTTATTCAAGGTGATAAAAAGAAAATTCTTATATCTGTTTTTTCGGTAATTTTTTTAACGGCTGTAATTATTGCATTGTTTTTGGTGAATTGTTCGGGAGATACATCAAAAAAATCCGATGTTGTAAGCAGTACGGTTTCATCAACTGTTGAAAATGAGAAAACTTCTGAAAATGAGAATAATTCTGCTAAGACGGAATCTGATATGTCAAACTCAAAAGCAGACGGTAATTCTTCTTCATCTGATTCAAATACCGGCGAGAATAAAGACGGCGAGTCTGAAAATAGCGGCGATTTTTCAAAAAGCAACTCAGACAGTAATTCTTCAACCGATAACAGCGGCAATAAAAAACAATCAGGCAGCGATACATCAGCTGCCTCATCTCAAAGCAGCAATTCCCGGTCATCATCAGAAAGCGATGGTAATAGCGATGATAATGATGATGTGATAGAAACACCGATAATTACTGTTGAGTAAGTTTTGTTTTTCTGAAACATAAAAAACATAAAATTTTTTATTATGTTTAATAAGAAGTATTGAATTATGTTGAAGAATGTATTATTATATAATAAAGTAAAGATAAATAAAGGTAGGTGTAATAATGAAATTCATCAAAAAAACGATTGCTGTTTCTTTAGTTGTGTTAGCATTAACATCTATGTTTTCTGTTTCAGCCTCAGCCCTGACAATGTATATCGGCGATTTCGGCTATGAGCTTAACGGAACGACTAAAGAGGCGTCTATAGTAAGGTACATAGGAACAGACACGGAGCCTGAAATACCGTCAGAGGTTTATGACTATAAGGTGACTAAAATCACCGGTTCTGTTTTTTCTGACAATAAAGTAATTAAAAAGGCAGTCATTCCTGACTCGGTGCAAACAATCGGAGATTATGTTTTCAGCAATTGTACATCGCTCGAGGAAGTAGTAATTCCTTCATCGGTGAACAGTTTTGGAAAAGGAGTATTCAGCGGTTGCACAGCTCTCAGCAAAGCTGAAATCAATGCTTCGGTTACGTCGTTGCCGCAGTCAACCTTTTATAACTGCACGGCTCTGTCAGACATAACCCTGTCAGAAAAAATCAGTGATTACGGCAGCTTTGCTTTTTATAATTGTCAGTCGTTAAAATCAATAGTAGTTCCGAAAACGGTAACTTCGATTTCCGATACTGCATTTTCAGGCGCTGACAATGTAAAATTCCTTTGCTATAAGGATTCCTATGCGCATACTTTTGCCGAGAGCAAGGGCATTTCATATGTATTGCTCCAAAAGGGTGATGTGAATCTTGACGGCAGAGTGGATATCAATGATACTACTGCAATTCAAAGGCATATTGCAGGTATGTCAAAATTGTCCGACATAAGCTTGTCATTGGCAGATGTAAACGGTGACGGTGTGGTATTGATTTCCGATGCGACTGATTTGCAAAAAAGTCTTGTCGGATTGATAGAACTATAATGTCAAGTTTATTATGCTATCAACTTTTATTTCCATAACTTGTAAAGCAGGCTCTATATCGGCGGTGATATAGAGTCTGCTTTGATTTCTATGTTTATGATATATTATGTGGTAAAAACACAATATAAAGTAAATTCAGAATTTGAATCTATTTAATTTATAGATTTTTATTTCATCCTTTATTTATTAATTTTTAAAACGGTTTTCTATAGATGTCAATACGGATGTTCAAATAAACTAATTTTATAAATAACGAATGCAGGCAAAGATTTGGAATATCTTTGTAATATCCGACAATATACCTATAAATACTACTGATTTGTCAGTTTTATTATTGACAATTATATGAAATATGCTATAATTTATATAAAGGGGAATTATGTCTAAAGCTTATAGATTTTTTAAGTTTTTTGCAAAAAGGGGTTGACAAGATTATGAAAAGTGCGATAATCTTGACA
>JBJEOX010000084.1:0-3494 GCA_051880935.1 Ruminococcus sp. | reverse complement strand
CAAAATGAATTTGTCCCTCGTCATCATCCGGATATACGGGATCGGGAATCGCAGGCTCTGTGGGATTTGTAGGATCGGGTTCGTCGGGATCATCAATGTTTATCGGATCAACCAGACTATACAGAGTATTATTTTCCTCAGCATAGTCCATTGTCGGATATGTACCGTACTGACCGTTGCCGTAGTAGAAGTACCAGTCTCCGCCATATATCTTTTTTCCATCAAAGATTTCAGATGTTTTATCAGGGTCCAGAACATAAATCATATTGTCATATACAAATGAAAATCCGCAATCGTACTCTTCATCATAGAAGAAGTTGTCAACGTATTCACCAAGCAAAGACTTGTCGCCGTTATAGCTTTCTTCCATTTCTGCAAACCATTCTGTACCATAAATATCAGAATCTCCGTCGCTGCAAAACTCTACACTAGTATCTTTAGCCTGCTTAGCCTTTGAGTAAACAGGAGCATCCTTATCAGTTCCGCCGTCAATGTAGTTATTCCAGATGATTGTAGGAACATCAACGGGACAGTCTATATAGTAAACGCCATAATATTCAGTAACAAAATCATCACTCTGAGCCTTGTAGCCCGGCCACGCTATTGTGCCGCCTGAACCGTCAACAGCACTGCAGGAATCCGGTCCGCTCCACCAATACACGCCTGCCGTATCGGTATACTCATTCAGCCATGAATTCGGCATTGCAAAGTAGTACCTATATGTACCGCAGGTTACATTATCCCCCGGTGCATAACAGCCGTTTTCGTCAACAACAGCCGATACGCTTTCAAATGAAACAGCCGTCACTGAAAATGCGAGCAAAGCCGAAAGAAATATTGAAGTAAATTTTTTAAATTTTCTCATATTTTCAACCTCCTGAAGTTATTTTTTGTATAACATATATGATTGTATCATTATTATAACACATTGTATTATTATGTCAATACTTTACACAAAAAAACAAAGGCAGGGAATTAACCCTGCCAAAATTTAAACGCCGTAAACATTTAAAAGTATATTTTTGATTTCGTAAAGCTTCTTTGACAAGTCCACATAATAGGTATGTGGATTTTCAAACCTCTTGACCTCGTCCCACAACAAATCAATCTGCTCTCTGCAATAGCCTGCAATCTCCTGAATTGAGGGTGACTCATAAACACATTCGCCGTTTCTGAAAATCGGCACAAGAAGCTCCTTTGCCGTAAAGTCGGTGAGCGTTTTGGTTTTCCACGTTGCACTCGGGTCAAAAATCGTGTGCGGTTCTGAGCAGTCAACAACCTCGTCATAAACGCAAAGCTCGTCTGCAAGAGCCTTTCCGCTCTCGTTGTCAAAATAGCGGTAGACCTTTTTGAAATGCGGATTTGTAATCTTGGTCGTGTTCTCGCTGACCTTGATTTTCGGCACAATCTCACCGCCCTCGTTCTCAACGGCAACAAGCTTGTACACTCCGCCGAACACAGGCGAGCTGGACGAAGTAATCAGCCTCTCTCCCACTCCGAAGGTGTCAACCTCTGCACCCTGCATCATAAGGTCACGGATAAGGTACTCGTCAAGCGAATTGGATGCGGTTATTCTGCAATTCTGAAGTCCTGCGTCATCAAGCATTTTTCTTGCTTTCTTTGAAAGATACGAAATATCTCCCGAATCAAGCCTGATTGAACATTCCGTCTTGCCCTGCGGCAGAAGCACCTCTTTGAACACCTTGATTGCATTCGGAACGCCGCTTTTGAGCGTATTATAGGTGTCAACAAGAAGCGTTGGATTGTCGGGATAAAGCTCGCAGTAGGTCTTGAAAGCGTCGTACTCGCTGTCGAACATCTGAATCCACGAGTGAGCCATCGTGCCTCCTGCGGGAACGCTGTAGAGCTTGTCGGTCAGTGTACAGGCTGTTCCGACGCATCCGCCGATATACGCCGCCCTTGCTCCGTCAATTGCTCCGCTTGCACCCTGAGCTCGCCTTGAACCGAACTCAATCACAGCTCTGCCCTGCGCCGCACGCACAATTCTGTTTGCCTTCGTTGCAATAAGCGTCTGATGGTTGAGCGTAAGCAGGAGGAATGTTTCGATAAGCTGAGCCTCAATCGCAGGAGCTTTTACCGTAAGAATCGGCTCGTTCGGAAAAACAGGAGTTCCCTCAGGCACAGCGTAAATATCACCGCTGAATCTGAAATTTCTGAGATATGAAAGGAACTCTTCATCAAAAATCCCCTTCCTGCGCAGGTACTCAATATTACTGTCATCAAAATGAAGATTCTTTATATAATCAATTACCTGCTCCAGACCTGCGGCAATTGCAAAACCGCCGTTGTCGGGAACCTTGCGGAAGAATACGTCAAAGTAGACATTCTGCTTGTAAAATCCGTTTTTAAAATAGCCGTTCGACATTGTGAACTCGTAAAAGTCGCACAGCATAGACATATTTTTATTTTCCATTCGGTAACCTCCGAAAATTTTGTTTCACGCAGACACATCGTGTCCGATTTCATTACCTTTCTATAGTTTATCCCTTTTTATACATTTTGTAAAGAAAAAATTATTTACAACAGCGGTATTTACGTAGTATAATGAAAGAAACTATAAACGAGGTGTGATTATGAGTAAAAGCGAATTAAAGCTTTGTCCGTTCTGCGAAAGCCCTATGCTTTTGATTCAGGACGATAAAAACAACGGTGAACCGTATCTTGAATGTTCAACCTGCGGCTTGAAATTCAGAATTGAAGGCTTTGACGAAAAGCCTGTCGAGATAAAGGAAAACTGATATGAAAAAATGTCTTATTGTAGTTGATTACCAGAACGATTTTGTAACAGGCTCGCTCGGCTTTGAAAAGGCTGAACAGCTTGACGGCAGAATTGCCGATAAAATTGAAGATTACCGTACAAACGGCTGGAAAATTGTCTTTACTTTCGACACCCACGAAGAGAATTACCTCCAGACAAACGAGGGCAGGAATCTGCCCGTAGAGCATTGTATAAAGGGCACCGACGGTCATAAGCTGTACGGCAGAACAGCAGAAATGCGGAAAGAAAGCGACAAGTGCTTTTTCAAGCCGAGCTTTGGCTCAGCAGAGCTTTTTGAGTACCTCAAGGGTGAAAAATTTGACAAGGTTGAGCTTTGCGGAGTTGTGACGAACATCTGCGTAATTTCAAACGCCGTACTTGCAAAAACAGCACTCCCTAAAGCAGAGGTTTCGGTTGATTCTGCCTGCGTTGCGTCAAATGATGACAACTTGAACAAGTCTGCCCTTGACGTAATGAAGAGCCTGCAAATCAATGTTTTTTAACAAATTTTCTTTTAGCTATTGACAAATTCCCGCATTAATGATACAATAACTCTTGCATTGAATTTTGTGTGATTTTGTAAAATCAATTACATTTCAGATGAAATTCTCTTCAAGTGAATAGTATACAGGGGTATAGCTCAGTTGGTAGAGCAGCGGTCTCCAAAACCGCGTGCCGAGGGTTCAAGTCCTTCTGCCCCTGCCAAGCAAAAACG
>JBJEOX010000083.1:0-3495 GCA_051880935.1 Ruminococcus sp. | reverse complement strand
TTGCACCGTCCGCAACAGCAAGATTGAGGGAGAGGGCGCAGAGAATATCGGCGGATTGGTCGGAAACGGCGGCTCTATCTCCTACTGCTATGCAAGCGAGGTTTCTATTGAGGGCGGCAATTCTGTCGGCGGTATTGTCGGAAACGCTTGTACGGTAAGCGGCTGTCTTGCAAACGGCATAACAACAAGCGGTAATATCTCATCAGCAGGCGGTATTTGCGGCACGGCTTACGGAACGGAGATATTAGATGACAGCGATAAATCTTATATGTCGGGCGGCACGATTATAGGCTGCGGTGTTCGCACATTTACCTCAAAGGCAACGAACAGTGGCGGCATAGTCGGAACAGCAACCGCAGACACAAACTCGACTTATATCAAGAGCTGTTATGCGGCGAATATCTACCTTAACGGTGAGAACAACGGCGGCATAGTCGGAGCTGACGGAAAATACAAGGCTCACAGAATTGTCTATTGCCTTGTCGATAACGCAAACGGTTATGCTGTTGTCGGCGGCGGCAACACGGACGTTGCCGCAGTTGCTCCCGAGTGCGGTGCAGGACGCACCGCACCAAAAGCAACAGGGGGCAAGGTGCGTTCGATAAGCAAGAGAATGGTGCTGTCCGTTCCGGCAGACAGCGGACTAACGGTTGACGGAGTGCTTTCAGTATTAAACGCTGCGGGAAGCGGCTTTGATAATTGGGAGCGTTCTGAAAATAAAAACGGCGGTTATCCTTATCCGTCAAAAATCACATTTTAACAGGAGGTAAAACTTATGGCAACGGAAAACAGAAAGAACAACACGGATTGGCTCATTGAGAAGCTCCGCACAGCTGAAAAGGAGCGTGACGAGGCTATCAGCCACGCAAAGAATTTGGAGATTGACAATCTCCGTCTGCGTATGAAGCTGCAGGCTGTCAGCTCTATCGTCAGCGGCGAGGTTTATATCGAGGATATGTTTATCCCCGATGATGAGTATGCAGACCCCGATATTCCCGATATTGAGGAAAACTGCGGTATGCCCTCGGTTTGAGAGAAAGGAGTTACATAATGTATAACAAGATTACGCTTATGGGCAGGCTGGTAGCCCCGCCGTCACTCGGTTGCGCGGCGTCCGTGCCGCGCTTTTGGTGACGGCTTCGCAACGTCCTGTTGCGTCCCCCGAACTCAAAACCACGCAGAACGGTATTCCTTACACAAGATTTCGCATTGCCGTAAATCGCCGTTTCCACAACAAGGACGAGGAAAACAAGGTCGATTTCTTCAATGCAACCGCTTGGAGAGGAACGGCTGAATTTATCTGCAAGTATTTCGGCAAGGGCAGTATGATTATGCTTGACGGTGAAATGCAGACACAGCAGTATGAGGACAGAAACGGAAATCCCGCAATTTGGTATGATGTGGCGGTTGACCGTGTTTGCTTCACGGGAGAGCCGAAAAAGGAAAACGGCAGCAACGGCGGCTATAACAGAAGCGGCGGCAACGGCGGCTATGGTAACAGCAGTTACAACGGCGGCAAGCGTTCTTACGGAAACAGGCAGAACAGCTACGGCAACAATTCTTACAACGGACAGCAGAGTTTCAACGCACCGCCCGCGGACGATTATCCGTTCTGATATGAAGAAGCTGCGCTATCGGCTTAACGGGCAGATAGGAGGTTTATTGTGACTTTAGAGGAATTCGTAAACACACTTGATATAAGTACACTTGTAACTATTGAAATTTGTGTTGATGATTGTTTCTATTCTCCTGAAGATAAAGAAACTAAAAAGATTACTACAAAACTTTTTTCATTTTGTCCCCACCTTATTGATGTAGGAGAATACATTACAGAGGATTTTTGTAAAGCCGAAATCAACAATATGAAATTCATAGGAAACAACACAATTCAGATTTGGCTTGATAACGCAGACGAATACTCGCTCTGCGAATGATTTTAACAGGAGGTTTTACTATGGCTGAACACAATACTACTTTTGAGGTGTCAAGTATGACACAGCTTGATACCAACAGCAACGTCAAGGCTCTCGCAAATGTGGTTATCAACGGCGAGATTGCTGTGAACGGCGTTAAGGTTATGGAGGGCGAAAAGGGCTTATTCGTCGCAATGCCGAGTAAGAAGGTCGGCGGCGAGTTTGTCGATATTGCTCACCCGATTACCGACAAGGCTTACGAGCAGATTAGCAATGCGGTCCTGACCGACTATGCAAAGCTCGTATCGTCCGGGGAGAGAACGATGAGAAATGAGCTTGCAACGGACAAGACCAAGCCCGTCACCTCGGATATTGACGTTTCGCTCCGTCCCGTAACAGGCGGCAAGAGCGTGGTGGCGGCGGGACAGGTAAGCATTGACGAGTGCTTTGTTATCAAGGACGTCAAGGTCGTTAAGGCACAGGGCAAGCCCGAATTTGCGGCTATGCCGTCCTACCAAAATCAGAACGGCAAGTATGTGGATATTGCAAATCCGATTACTACGGCAATGCACGAAAAGCTCAACGAAGCCGTTCTCGGTAAATTCAAGTCGATGGAACAGGTGGAGTACCGTGGTGTCAAGTACGCTGAACTCGGCGACAAGAGCGAAATCGCTTCTCTGCCCCGACAGAATAACACCTATGCCGAAAAGTTGATGAATGAGCTTGACAAGGCTGGTGTGGTTTACCAAGCCCGTATCGGCTCAAACAGCGGCACAACTATTTCGGTAAACGCTGCGGACAAACCTCGCCTTGACAGCATTAACAAGGCTCTCACGGCAAAGCTCAATCCCGAACAGCCCAAAGTTGAGAACAAGCCGCCGAAGCATAGTTTCCACTGATAACTACTACCATATCCCCCGATTTTAAGCGGTCGGGGGATATTTTTGTGCAAAAGTTACTGCAACAGCAAAAAAACTACTTGACTTTCACGCTTTAATGTGATAAACTATAATTGTAAGGAGGAAACGGAATGGCACGAATTGACAGAGTTCGTGAAAGCTACGAGGCTATTACCGAACAGCTTTTCAGCGATAAGACAGCGTTTGAGCAGTACCTTAAATTCGCAGGAAAGTTCTTCAAACTGTCCTCGGAGCAGACAATGACAATCTACTGCACTAATCCCAAAGCCACAATGGTTGCGGATTTCGACACTTGGAAGAAATTCAGCCGCCGTGTGAAGCGTGGCACAAACTCGATAGCTGTTCTTGACAATGGCAGTCTGAAGCATTATTTCGACATATCGCAGACAACCGGCTCAACCGCTCCGTATCAGTGGACGCTCGACAAGGAAACCGCTAATGCGATAATCGCCGAAACTTTTGAGAACGAGGGCAAGCATTTCAGCTCATTTTCGGGCTGCGTAAACTATCTCGGCTCGGAAAAGGCTCGTGAAAACCTCGACAGCGTGATAAGGTCGCTGAATATCTCGGAAAAAGACCGTGCGGCGTTTGAGAAATCCTATATCTCAATGACGCAGTATTTCATAGCGGCACGGTGCGAGTTAGGCGGCTCGTTCAAGTAC
>JBJEOX010000082.1:0-3501 GCA_051880935.1 Ruminococcus sp. | reverse complement strand
AGTATATTGCGTTGCGTGAGCGCAATGCCCTGTTCTTCCTTAAAACTTATATTGAAAAAGTCCTCGTGGATAGCGGAATATATCCCGTTTTTGAGCAGTTTTTCAGACTGCAAACTAAAGAGTCATATGATTCGGTTAAGCGTACTTTTTCAACATTTATAATCAACAATACAAACATCAACGGTGTAGTTGAATGTAACCGTATTTTTATAAAAGTGCTAAATCCTTTAGCTTATTTCAAAAATTCTTGCGGTACAGAAAAAGGACGACTCTCCGAGCAAATCATCACTTATGATATGCTTATGTATAATCGCAATAACTTCAGAGATATCTATGCGGATAAGCCTAAAGGAGTTACGAGAAAAGAATATGCCGTCACTCATCCTGTTGAAGTGAATGAAGCTTATTACCATTATCAATCTGCCAAAGCAAAAAGATTTTTGCGTTTGTTTAATGACCAAAATCGTGGTGGACAAACAGAACATCTTGAACCCGCACATATGGAAGATAGGGCAATACATATGCATCATATTTTCCCCGAAGCAATCTACCCCGAAATTTGTTACTACTTGGAAAACATCATTGCTCTGACACCTACACAGCATCTTAATTATGCTCATCCCGATGGTCATACACAAGAAATTGATGAGCAGTATCAGCATTTGCTTTTGCTTTCAAAAGCGGATAGGATATATGAAAACTTAACAGATGTCGCCGTTGAGAAAATATATGAGTTTTCCAATTTCTTGTTTGTACTCAATGTCGGATTTGATAATGATGATGTTTTAGAAATTGCCGATATGGATTTCTGTGCGGTCATCAATGCTATCAATGTGCATTATGCAGCGTAAAGGAGAACATTATGGTAAAATTAGATTATAGAACAAACAATCCTCGTTGGGGATTGAGAGGAATGAAATTTGAAAACTGGGAAAGCTATTCTTTTACATTAGGATACTTATCTAATCCCAATCATTACAACAATAAGCACCCATATGCCCACAATGCTAATATTTCCATTCACATTGAAGGAAACAATGAACAAGGAGCGTGGGATAAAGAAGGTCGGATTCATTATTATGGTTCTATTAGTAGTTTAAGAGATACTTTTGATGACTTGTACGCTTGTAGTAGTGCTGGCACAGGAAGAATAAAAAGGCGAATTAATTCTAATGGTTATATTCTCTCATTGATAAATGATTACGATTTTGAGGTTCAAACCTATGTGGGCTATACAACCGCAGATGTATTCCCGCCTGAAGTTGAAGTTGTTGAAAATCATTTAAGACGGCATCTCATGAATAAACGCTTGCCTAACTCACAAATCAACGCTTGTGTTGACAACTTTATAGCAGGATATAATTTATAAAAGGAAGTGCCACCGAATGCAGATAATTGACTTTTTAGAAGCAACTGAATTAAAAGTAAAATCCGAAAGTGAAAAAGCAAAGTTGCTATGTTTTTATCATTTCAAGGAAACAGGAGAAGCAGCGTTTTCGATGGCACTTATTTCCGAACTGATGGTCAATAGTGGCTTTAATGCGCCTAACACTTCAAGGCTAAAAGATAAACTCACCAAGGGTAAAGACAAATCATTCATCAAAACAAAAGGAAAGACCACAACAATAGAATTTGTTCCTGCGGTACTGCAATCGTTAGAAAAAAATATAGGTGGCTTATGGTTAGACTCAACTACTATAGAATCAGATAGTGAACTTCTGGATGAAACGAAATTTTGCGGCTATAGAGGTTACTTAGATAGACTTATTCAGCAAATTAACCATTCCTATACCAACAACTGTTATGATGCAACTGCTGTTCTATTAAGAAGACTTTTTGAGGTTCTTTTAGTTTTATCATATCAAAATTTAGGAATTGACTCCGAGATAAGGGATACCTCAGGTAATGGTTATATAATGCTTGAGGGCATAGTAAGAAATGCAAAAGCAAATCGAACATTAAATTTGTCAAGAATCAAAAATGAGTTTGATACTTTTAGGATGGTCGGTAATTTCTCGGCACATAACATTACATATACAGCGGGGAAAAAAGATATCGATGATATCAAACTAAGCTACCGGGTTATGCTTGAAGAATTATATAACAAAGCAGGATTAATATAATTAGGAGGACGTAATGAATAACAAAGTAAAATTTAAAATCGGTGAAATAGAATTTGAGGCGGAAGGAAGCGCCGAAGTAGTTGAAAGAGAGCGCAATGTTTTTCTAAACGCACTTTTGCCGTCAGCGGTGGACGCTATAGTACGCACTCGTGGTGTTGAAAAGGCAGTACAATATATTTCCACAGATGAACCTACAGCGTTATTAGAAGCAAATCATGAAGTTGCGTCAAATTTTGAAACACCAATTACAAATGTAGATTTATCAAGGACAAGTCTATCTTCTTTTATTGGCAAATACGGATGCATAAGTGATCAGGATTTTGTAATCCTTGCGGCTTATTACGAGGAAAAGAAAAATGGAAACAAATCTTTCACATCTGAATCGGTCAAACAGTTTTATTCCGACGCCAGAAGAGAAAAGTACTCAAACTATAGTGATTTGTTGAAAAAGCTGGCCCAAAAAGGATTGATAATGGATGATCCCGATTCTGAAAAAAAGATACCGAAGCCATATATCTTAACAGCAGATGGCTTATCTTATGCTGAAACTTTCCAACCGAAAGAAGAAAACGATAAGAAATCAGTAAAAACCAAAAAGGTTCGCACAAAAGCAAAGTCTGATTATGATGGAATCAATGTAGATTCGCTTCATCTTGATAACTATCCCGATGTAAAATCTTTGAGAGATTTTAAAGAAAAAATGATGATGGTACTTTATATTATCTCTAACGAAAAAGCTGGCGAATGGTTTACTACATCAGATGTTCTTTATTTGATGACAGATGTGTTTGGAGAAGCTGCAACTAAAGATCAGGTTAATGGTGTATTTAAACGTGAGCGTCTTTGGTTTAAAGCGGAAAACGTTGCAGAAAACAAAAGGGATGTTAAGCGCAAATTGCTCAATCAGGGCATTACTTTTGCAAAAAGCTTGATTGCTACAGAATAAGTGCGTTAAAAATGTTCGTGTTGCAACAAAAAACGCTTGACAAACAAATGTTCCATATGGTATAATAAAATGACCTCTTATGAGGTATACAACTGAATATGATGTCTTCGTAGAGGTATAGTCAGGCACCAGTCCGCTATACCGGCGGTATTCTCCTTTCGGAGAGTACCGTGATTCGCCACCGTTGTTTTTTGTACTGTTTAAGGTGGAGTTGAGTCGACGCAAACAGTATGGCCTTTTGAATAATTCAAAGCCGTCACATATGAGCATCTGATTTGAAGCGAGAGCAAAGCTTTCGCCGATTATTAGTGTTGATATGTGGCGGCTTTTTATTTTTCTTTTGCACCTAAATCGAATTTATGATTGTGACATATAACCTCGGTTGTACTTTGAAAATTGAATGACCGTCCGAATGGGATATGACTGTGCGAT
>JBJEOX010000081.1:0-3501 GCA_051880935.1 Ruminococcus sp. | reverse complement strand
AAGACCGATTCTGTCGGGAGTAAACGAGCACTCCCAGATTTCGGTTTCGTCGTCAAATGTGCCTGCCCAGAGAAAATTTGTAAAAACCCAGTTGTAGTCGTAGTCATACTTTACGCAAAGCTCGGCTTTCTGAGTTTTAAGCCTTCTCGGAACGAGTATGCGCAGGAAAATCTTGGTGTCCTGCTCAACAGCGCCGAACGGTGCACGGTAATATAATTTTTGTGAGTCAAAAGGAACGGGCATATAATCACTTCCTTGTAATCAATAATATTCCGAAAAAATGTTTTTGATATACATAATATCATATACACTACAATTCTACCATAAATGTGTAAAAATTTCAATTAATTTATAGAAACTTCGTTAAAATAACAATATTTAGCAAAAAATTCCGTAAATATAAAAAATACCCTTTTATATTTCTCAATTTTATATTATAATTTATAGTATCTATATTATATGAAATAATAACAGTATGGGTGGGATTGAAATGGTTAAAAAAAGAGTCAGCGTTCAGATTGAGGGCAGAAGCTATGCGCTGATAACCGCCGACGACGAAAAGTACGTTGAGTCGGTTGCCGAGGAAATTACAAAGCGAATTCGCAAGGCGGCTCAGTCGAGCAAGCACCTTGACACTCGTGACTGCGCAATTCTTGTTGCACTCGACTTGTGTGACGACAGAAACAAGGCGCAGAAGAAGAACAAGGATATTGTCGGCAAGGCTGACAAAATTATTCAGAATACAAACGAGCTGAGCAAGTCCTGCAAGGAGTACAAGGAAAGACTTGCCGAGGCTATCAACGAAAACACGAGCCTTACAAGAAGAGTAAGGGTGCTTGAGGAACAGCTCAGAGTTCTCTCAAAGGAGAACGGCGAGCTTAAAAATCAGCTTGAAAAGTGCGGAAAGCTTGAAGAGGTTGAAAAAGCAATGCAGGAAGAAAAGGCTGAGAAAGCAAAAAACGGCTTGGAAATGAAGCAGTATTCTCTGTTTGACAAGGACGATAAAAAGAAAAATGCAAAAAATGCTAAAAATGCAAAAAATTGAGATTCTTGCTCCCGCAGGCGGTTATGACAGCCTTATTGTTGCGGTAAGGAGCGGAGCAGACGCAGTTTATCTGGGAGAAAAGTCGTTTTCTGCCAGAACCTCTGCAAAAAATTTTGACGACGGCGAGCTGAAAAAAGCCGTCGCATACTGCCATATTCACGGCGTAAAGGTTTACGTGACGATAAATACGCTGATTTTCGATGACGAGTTTGAACAGCTTAAAAGTGCGATTGTTTCAGCCGCCGAGGCTGACGCAGACGCTCTGATTGTTCAGAATCAGGGAGTTGCACGACTTGCAAAAAAGATTGCGCCAAAGCTTCCTCTGCACGCCTCAACGCAGATGAGCGTTCACACCGCGTCGGGCGTTCGCGCGCTGTACGAAATGGGTTTCAAGCGTGTTGTGCTCTCACGTGAAATGAGCAGGGACGAAATCAGAAAATGCGCTGAAATCCCCGTTGAGCTTGAGGTTTTCGTGCACGGTGCGTTGTGTATGAGCGTGTCGGGACAGTGCTATTTCAGCGCAATGCTCGGCAGCCGCAGCGGCAATCGAGGAGCTTGTGCCCAGACGTGCAGACTTCCGTTTTCGGTCGGCAAAAACAGGGACGGCTATGCACTCAGCCTTAAGGACAACAGCCTGATAAATCACCTCAGCGAGCTTGAAGAAATCGGCGTTACCTCGGCAAAAATCGAGGGCAGAATGAAACGTCCCGAATACGTTTCCGCCGCCGTAAGAGCGTGCAGGGAACAGCGTGATTTCGGCTTTGTAAGCGATGAAACGGCAAAAACGCTGAGGGGAGTTTTTTCACGGACAGGCTTTACCGACGGCTATTTTACGGGAAAGCTCGGAAAAGAGATGTTCGGCACACGCACAAAGTCCGACGTTGTTTCAGCCGACGAAAAGCTGTTTTCGTCAATCCGCCGGACGTACAAGGACGAAATTCAGAATGTTTTAATCAGCGGAAATTTTAAAGCAAGGCTCGGTGAAAATCCCGTGCTTGAAATCACTGACGGAGAGCATACGATAACGAAAAAATCCGATTTGCTCTGCGAAAAGGCAATTAAAACACCGCTTGACAGCGACAAGTGCAAATCACAGCTTTTAAAAACAGGCGGTACGTCTTATAAATTTGAAAAGCTTGAAATTGAAATTGATAACGACATTTCGCTTCCGCTTTCTTCGCTGAATTCGCTCAGGCGAGAGGTGCTTACTGCGCTTGACGAAATGCGGAGTAAAGTTCATAACTATACTATTAATAATGTAGAAATTTTTGAGAATATACAGCCGTTTGAGGGCAAAAAAAGAGCCGTTCGGGCAAGAACGGCAGGAACGAAAATCGGAAACGGCTTTAAACAATGTGAGCTTGTTTTTGTTCCGCTGTTTTCCGACATAAGGGAAATCGAGCGGCTGAAAAACGAGGGCTTTAAAATCGGCGTTGAAATTCCACGTGGAATGTTCGGATGTGAAAAGCAGATTGAAAATGCGCTTATAAAAGTAAAAGCAATCGGTATAAGTGACGTGCTTTGCCACAATATCGGCGCACTTTATCAGGCAAAGTCGCTTGAAATGACTCTGCACGGCGGATTCGGTCTGAACCTTGTCAACACCTACGATTTGCTCTGGGCGCAGGAGTACGGACTAAAGAGCGTTGAGCTGAGCTTTGAGCTTACGTTCGAGCGCATTAACCGACTCGGCGGCACGATTGACAGGGGAATAATAAGCTACGGCTATCTTCCGCTTATGCTTTGCCGCAACTGCCCGAACAAGAGCCGCGGAATCGACTGTAAAACTTGCAAAAATCAGTCAAAAATGCAGGATAGAAAGGGCAAGCTTTTTTACCTTAAATGCGACGGAAACTGCACCGAAGTGCTAAATTGCGTGCCTCTTTTTATTGCTGAGGAAGAAATTTCAAAACTTTCAATATCTTTTAACATTTTACGTTTAACTGTTGAAAACTATGTGGAAAACGTTGAAAACATTAAAGACTTCAACGGGTTTTCGATGTTAAAAGACAAATTAACACGGGGTTTATATAAAAGAGGTGTTGAATAAAATGTTAAAAGTGTTAAAAGACTTTAATTTTGAAAAAGGAATTATAGAAAATTCTTCTGCCGAAAATTAAAAAACTTAAATTTCCGAAAGATAATTTCAATTTGGAAAAATAAAAAATCTGATGAAAGAAATATTCAAAATTTGCAGGAAATGAAGGATGAAAACAATGAAAATCAAAATAAAAAAGCTTAAAGAAAACGCAAAAATCCCCAAAAGAGCCACAAGCGGCTCGGCAGGAATGGATTTGTACGCCTGTATTGACGAGCCGATTACGCTTGCTCCCGGTCAGCTTGCAATCGTGCCTACGGGCATTGCAATCGCTCTGCCCGACAACACCTGTGCCGCCTTCCTCTACGCTCGCAGCGGTCTGGGCGTAAAGCACGGAATCTGCCTTTCGAACGGCGTC
>JBJEOX010000080.1:0-3504 GCA_051880935.1 Ruminococcus sp. | reverse complement strand
TATGCGACAGATGTCCGATAACGACATATGGTATGATGAAAGCTGCAGTAATGAGCTTGAAAATTTTATGCGAAAGCTCGGATACACTGATATTGTAATCGGAACAGGAAATCACGACGAATACAAAAGACCGCCGGTATATAGCTTTGAAATGCACCGCACATTGTTTGAAAAAACACAGGAGCCCTTTTACAGCTACTACAAAGATATAAACAGACTTTTAGTTCGTGATAAAAACAGCAAATACGGCTGTCATTTCGGAATAGAGGACTTTTATGTATATATGTTGGCTCACGAGTACAAGCATTATTCAAACGGCGGTACCGGACTGAGGTCAGTTATAGACTGTTGCGCATATCTGAAAAAATACGAAGACAAACTCGATTTCTCTCACATAGAAACAGAAACAAAAAAGCTCGGAATTTCTGATTTCGAAGAAAAACAGCGAATACTCTGCCGTAAATTAATAAATATGAATTTTGATATGCTTTGCGGATATGAAAAAGAAATGCTTGAATATTTCTTTTTAAGCGGTGTATACGGAAACTTTGAAAATAAAGTGAGTAATAAGCTAAAGAGCTTTGATGCAGACGGAAAAATAAATTCAAAATCAAAGATTAAGTATATTTTCTCACGCATATTTCCGCCTATGGAATTTTACAAAGTCTTTTACCCGTTTTTTTACAGACATAAGCTTTTTCTGCCAATCTGCTTTTTAGTCAGGGTACATAAGGGACTTTTTAAAAGCAGAAAAAAGCTGAAAAAAGAAATACAGGTATTGAAAAAGCATAATTATCAAAGTGAGGATAAAAATTATGAAGAAAAGTAAATTTTTTATTTTGTGCTTAATATCGGTTGTGACAGCAGTAATATTTTCTTCAATGACTGCAGCAGCGCTTGAAGAGGATGAAACCGAAATTATTCCGAGCACTCCGATTGTATCACCAAAGGGAGATGTCACCCTTGACGGAAAACTGGATATTACAGACGCTACAATGATTCAAAAATACTGCGCATCAATTGTTACATTCAGCAGTGCTCAGAAAAATCTTGCCGATATTGACAAAAACGGAGTAATAGATATTTCTGACGCAACATATATTCAGAAAATTCTGGCAGGCTTGATTGAAGTGGATTCCGATGACAAAGATACTCCGATAGAACTGCCGATAATTCCTGTGAAAAAATGATGATAATTTACGATGGTGACCGAAAGGCTGTGAAGTTATTATGAAAAAAAGAAATATCATTATTGCTGTGTCTGTAATATCAGCCGTTGTTGTGATTGCCGGCATAATAATTGCTGTGTTCTGCCTTGGAAATTCAAACAGCAGTAATTCCGAAATCGGTGCAAATTCTTCTGTTTATACAACTGAATCTGCTACGCAAAAAAGCTCCTCCTCAGCTGCCGCTTCTCAGAATAGTAAAGGCTCCTCCTCTTCGAGTAATTCGCAGGCTTCGGAAAATCAGTCGTCAGAAAAAGCTGACTCGGATGCTCCTCAGAGGGAAGACGGAGAGCTTGAAATCATTGGCGGTAATTACAGCGGCAGTTCTTCTTCTGAAAACGGAACAGAATCGGGCAACGGTGAATCATCAGGACAGAAACCCACCGAAAAATTAGGGAGCAGTTCATCGGAATCTTCAAAGCAAGAAGGCGGCTCGTCAGCATCTTCAAATAAAGAGAGCAGTTCCGGTTCTTCTTCGGAAAATAAATCAGAAAGCGTGATTGAATTACCGATAGTAACTGTATGAGGGAAATATAATTTGGGGTATATTAATATTCAAGTAATTCGGCATTAGAACTGATATAAAAAAGTGTAACCGAGCAATTTCCTATAAAGTAAAAAAGGAAGTTTGCTGTTTTTGTGTTTTATCTGTTCGCACATTAAAATCACAAATTTGTACACTAAAATTACGAAATTCATACACAAAAATTACGAAACATATTGATTTTTTATCCGATATATGTTATATTTTTTTAATTAGAACGAATGATTTAAATTCAGGAGGCTGACAGATGGCAAATTATACAGAAGAGCATTGGAATGAAATAAAGGTTGCGCTTATGGAAAAGTGCTTTAACGGCTTTGCCGATTTAGGACTTCACCGCACCGGTATTCGAGTTTTGGCTAAGCATTGCGGGTATAACACATCTATGATTTATACATATTTCGAGGATTTGGATGACCTTATCATCCAATCCACCGAATACTGTATGAGTAAGGTTGAGGACGACTTTATGGCGAAAGCTCCCACCGATGTAGAGGATTTGTGGCGGTTTATCGACGAGATACCCTACTGGACGGCAAAAAAGCACGGCAAGAAATACCGCCTTATGTATCAGGTCTATACCCACCCGAAATACAGAGAATACGGTCAGAAGTTCTTTAAAGGCGTAGATCAGCGTTACACCGAATACGCAAAGAGCTTAGAGCCAAAGCTGGGTATTCCTTATCAGAAACTGACAGGACTTATTTATATTCTCATCAGAGCCTGCGTTCACTACGCACTTTTTGAGGATGAATTCTATCTGAAGTCACAGATAGCCGTGCTGAAGGAAACCCTTGAGCTGTTTGTTATGAAATATAACCCGAAAGCAAATTCATTAACACAACGCAGACAAGCAGAATTTCCGACAGATGAACAAAATAAGGAGGGAAACGAATGAATAGTCAACACGCAAAAAGCGACAGTATAGTTATCAAGAAAAATCATATTGTAATCGCAGTAATAATTATACTGTTGCTGATTATCGGAGGAATTGTCCTTGTGCTGAACCTGAGCAGTTGGTTTGGCGGCGAAGAGCCTGCACCGACTACCCAAAACGCAACAATGGAGGTTGACCCGAACGCCGGACTCTACAACGGCGAGCAGCCTGAGGACAAGGGCGGCGAAGCCGAGGGAATCAAGATACCCGGCTATCCGTCAATCACAATTCCTGCAAATCAGACGGATGTCACAGTAGCGCTCTTAAACCCCGAGGGCAATCCCTGTTACTTTGTCTTTGAGCTTGTCTTAAAGGATACGGACGAAACGCTTTACACATCAAAGCTCGTACCGCCGGGACAGGCGATAACTGACATAACGCTTTCAAAGCCGCTTGACGCAGGGCAGCACAATGCAGTGATAAAGATTTCAACCTATTCCCTTGAGGACCAAAGTCCTATGAACGGAGCAAATGTAGAAACAATTCTGATAGCTAAATAAGAAAAGGAGGAAAACAGCTTGAAGATTAAAGAAAAACCAAAGGTAATAAAGCTTGTTGCGGCTGTCTTATCGTTTTTGATGATAAGCTCGGTACTGCCGTATTTCGCAGCCACAGCCTCGGCGGTAGGAATAACAGCGACAACGCCAAACAAAGACGGCAACGGCGTGTATCAGATTGGCACAGCAGAGGAGCTTTACGGCTTTGCACAGCTTGTAAACAGCAAGACTGAACCAAGCGCAAACGCAGTGCTGACAAAGGATATTGTTGTCAACACAGGTGTGCTGAAAGCAGACGGC
>JBJEOX010000079.1:17121-19088 GCA_051880935.1 Ruminococcus sp. | reverse complement strand
AGCCTTGTAGACAAACTCTGCAATTTTGTCTGCCTCGGGAAAGTACAAATCATAATTATATCCCTTATCCTTTATGGAATCCAAATCGAGGTCGTCAAGCTCGCTGTAAAAAACGCAGTCGCACACGCCGCTGTAATCTACGTGGGTATAGTCGGAGTCAATCCGCTTGATTGCAGGGTCGCAAAAGCTGATTACGGCTGTATTTTTCGGAAATTTGCCCTCGGAAATGATTTGCTCAATATCATCTCTTGAACAGATTAATACATTCATAAAGACTGCTCCTATTCGTCTTTTTGGTGATATACTCTTTCAAAGCCGCTGTCCGTCAGCCTTACGATATCATTATATATCAGCATATGCTTTTCGTCATAGCGTAGGGAACAATGATAGTGTCCCGAAAACCAGAGCTTAAAGTCTGTTTTCTCGTCAACCTCGTCAAAGAACAGCGTCAAATCGGTTGTTCTGTAGATTTCATCGTGATACAAATCCTCTTGTATATGCTCGGGCAGGGAGTGCGTAACGATTATATCCACATTCCAATTTACCGCCTCTAAATTTTTTCTGCCGATTTCGATTTCCTCTTTGCTCGGCAGTTCCTCTTTCCATAGCGAATAACCGAGCTTGCGGTACTTTTTATCGTGGCTTTCTGCACCGCCGAAAGCAAAAATGCGCTTTCCGTCAATTTCAAATACGCTCCCTCGGCAAAGGTGAATAATATTTTCGGTGATTTTCTGCACCCTGCCGCCGTGCCAGTCCTCTGTCGGATACTCTTTGAGCATATCAAAATTTTCGTGATTGCCGTCAATCCAGAGTGTTGTCCAAGGCTTTTCGTCAAGCCATTTCAGCCGGTACTTCTCCTCGTCAGAGTTATCCCACAACAATCCGAAATCGCCGCAAATTATCACATAATCGGAGCGTGTCAGCTCTTTCTGAACGGTAAAGCACTTTGAGGACAGCTTGTGAATATCGTACTCGCCGTGAAGGTCGCCTGTTATAAAAATCATAAATACCTCTTACATTCTACAATTTCCGTTTTTCAGCAGTTCATTTGCCGTGTCGCATATTTTCTCAAGTCGATTTGTTATATCTTCATCAAACGATATACAATTCAAAAACGTAACGGCTTTGTTTATCCATTTTTCACACAATGCAGGAAATCTCATCTCTTCCCAGATATAAAATTCTGCTGTAAACGGAGTAAGAGAATCTCCGTTTTTGTTACGATAGGTTATGTTACGCTCAGAATCAAAATATTTACGAATTTCCGTTTGTATATCAGAATAAATCCCGGATTCCATACTGCTCCAACTGTCAACACTTATTGAGTCATCTACAGTATTCTTAAACCAAGAAAGGGTGAATGAATCCAAGGGCATATGACAGTGGTCAAAATAACCTTTCTTTTCGTAATCTTCAGCATCGTAAAAGCAGTAAAAGTTTTTAAACGCCATATTAACTAATTTCTGAGCCTTGCCGTAATGCACCTTAACATTTTTATCGCAAAGGTCTTTGAGTCTTACAAGTATATCATTACATATTCTTGAATGCCGGTCATCAAACTCTTCTTCGCTATTTGGCGGGTCAGCCTCAAAGTATTCTAAAAATTCTCCTGCAAGCTTATCAAAAAGCTTATTTTTATCATCGGGTTTCTTTCCGATTCCCTTTAGATGACGTGGAGTCATATCTTTGTATGCAGGACCTGATATAATTTCTCGTAAATTATCGAAATTTTTTAATGATTTGTTCTCGTAATACACGCCGAAAATCTCAATCAATTCATTATGTTCTCCTGTTCTCATATTATTTCCTCCGATTTTAAATTTTTCATATTATAACATAAGGTATGTACCAAAAACCGCACATCTGTCTGATATGGGAATGTTTTGTAGTCAGCAAAACCGCAAATTATGCGGCGGTGTGCCACCGCAGGCAAATCGAGTGGAAAAGTCGGATATTAAGATAAAAAC
>JBJEOX010000079.1:0-17021 GCA_051880935.1 Ruminococcus sp. | reverse complement strand
GGTTGCCCGAATTATAAGTTGATACATCGGTAACGTTTCGGGACGGCGGTGTGCCACCGCAGGCAAATCGAGTGGAGAAATCGGATATTAAGATAAAAACGGTTGCCCGAATTATAAGTTGATACATCGGTAACGTTTCGGGACGGCGGTGTGCCGTGTCCGTAGTGGTTATCAGACTTTACCGATTAAACCGCAGCTATAGAGAAAAACAAACATTTCAGCAGTACAATGTTAAACCGAAAAATATTCATATTGTATGAAATATAAAATCGGCTATAGACATTAATCAGTGTAGGGAACGGTCTTGACCGTTCCGCTGATTTACAAGCCAACTCTTAACCGACTCGGAACGGTCAAGACCGTTCCCTGCATTTGAGTGTGGTTGTTTTCATAACAAAATTGATAAATTTTAAAATTAACGCCATAGTAGGGCACGTCTTATATAACGAACTAAAAAGTCGGACACCGATTTTGCGATGTCCGACCGTTTTAAATTTACAGATTTTTATTACTTGAGGTATGTGCCGCTTGTGCCAATCTGACCGTCGATTCCGGTAAATCCTGTTGCGCAGCATACGTATACTCTCATATTTGCAGTACCGATTGACGGAACTGTGAGTGTGCCGTTTGTAACATTCTTAACGTCACCTGTTACAGCGTCGATGTATGTGCCGTTGGGGATATTCTTGAATGTTGCGCCGCCTGAAATTGCAACGCATGCAAGGCTGTCTACGCCTTCATCTGAATTTGTGTAACGGCGGATAAATGCCATATTGCCGTTTGAAACGTAGTTACTGTCAACAGTGTACTGACCCTTCTGGAGAGCAGGAACAGCTCTTCTGATTTGATTGAGCTGCTGGAGGTGAACAGCAAGCGGTGAGCTGAGTGTGTCTGCAACTGTACCTGATGCTGTATATTCACCGAAATCTGTTGCTGTAACATTACCCTCAAGGTAATCACCGAAGTAAGCACGTCCTGTATCCTCAAGAGGACTGTTGGGACCAACGTCAATAACCGCACCCTTTTTGAACTCTACTTCAGAGCCGTAATAAATGCAGGGAATGCCACGGAATGTGAACATAAGATCCATATTCTCTGCCCAAGCCTGTGTACCTGCATTATAGCGGACAGTCTGGCAGTCGTTGGGCGCATAGTCGTGGGAGTCAACATAAACAACATTCCATGTTGAATCGTTAAATGCAGCGTCCTCGTTAAGTGCAGTTCTGTACGCATCGTTTGCACGGTAGAAGTTCCAATGCATTGTGAAGTCAATTACACCTGTGCCGTTTGACTGACTGTAGTCGGGAGTATGGTAATTGATACCGCTTAAGAACGCATTGTCACTGTTCGGAACCTTGCTCTTGTCCTGATATGTAGAATAATGCGATTTGGAATTTGCGAAGTTAGTTTCCCAATCAGAGAACTGTGTTCCCCAGTTGTTCTGCCAAGCGCTGTCAGTTTCTTTCCATGTATAGAAGAACGGAGAGTCTGACGGACCGCCCTCGTTGATGTAATCGCTCCATCTTGCGCAAACTTCACCGAAGATGTAGAAATTCTCAAGTCCCGAATAAGCAGGGAAATATGCGCTGTTAAGAGTCCATCTGTTCATATGCTTTTCTGTGTCAAGACGGAAACCGTCAACACCCATATTTGCATATTCAAGGTATGTATCATTGATATATTTTGCAACCTCGGGGTTTTCCGTATTTACGTCACGGCAGTCACCCTCAATTGAGGCATACTGCTCCAAGGGCTGTCCCCAGCCGCCGCCTGAGGTTTCTCTGTGATATGTTTCGTTCATATTGTGACCGCTGTTATGAATGCTCTGCATAATATCAAGTCTTGCCTGGAACTGTGCAGCGCCCTCAAGAGAATCATAGTTCGGGTAGCTATTATCAAGGTCGGAGCCTTCAATAACCTTCATACAGTCGGTTGAACCGAGATCCTGAATTGAATCATATTCTTTTGTAAACATTGCGCAAAGATTTGATTCGCCGAAGTTGCCTGTGTGATTCCAGACAACGTCCTGAATAATCTTCATACCCTTATCGTGTGCAGCGTAGATAAGATCCTGATATGTTGCGCCTTCGCTCTCATAACGTGCGTCAACTGTCGAGAAATCAAATGCATGATAGCCGTGATAGTCATAGCCCGAAGCGTTTGTTACAACAGGTGTAATCCAGATTGCCGAGAAGCCGAGAGCCTTGATGTAGTCGAGCTTATCGATAAGTCCCTGGAAATCGCCACGCCAAGCGGGGTCGGAATCGGGGTTGTTAGCCTTTGAGTCGTCCCAGCAATGAACGTTGTTGCCTGTATCGCCGTCATAGAAACGTGTTGTGATTACAAAGTAGATTGAATCCTCACGCAAATCGGTTCTTGTCCAGTCGTCAGTCTGACCTGGCTCGTGGTCAAACCATCTGCCGTTTCTGTACCACCACTCACCTGAGTTTCTGGTAAGCTCCTTGGACTGTTCGCCGTTTGTAACAAAGAGCATATTGATTTTTGTTACATTGTTGAATGTGTATCCGTAGTAGTTGTTGCCCTCTTTGGTCATAGCTTTACCCGGATAATCTGTTGAAATGTTCTGCGGAAGGCTGTTCCAATAATAAATTGTAGGTGCGCCGTCCTCGCAGTAATAATGCACCTTTACGCTGCTTGACGCTGATGTGTTGCTGTCGCTGTCAACTGTAGCTGCACTTGTTGACATAACTGCGACAGTGCATACAACACAAACTGCCAAAATCAAAGCAAGTATTTTTTTAAATTTTGCCATAGATTTTCCTCCTGATGACAGATAATTATACAATATATATTATAAATTAGTAATAAAAATATATATTTCTTTATGAGAATTATATATTTCGGGTGGCTTCCAAAAATTTACACATTTATTTATATATAATACACAAAAAGGCACGCTTTTTCCAAAATATTATAAAAATCAAGGAAAAAGCGTGCAATATTATTGTCATATTTTATAGTTATCCCTTTTAGTAAGGTAAACGATAATTTGCGGCGAAGCCGCCGCTAAATTATGGTTTAGCTCATTAAATATACCTAAGAGCAAAACTTATTAAAACGGATAATCAGATTATCTTAAAATGTATCTGTCAAAGGTCTTTGCGATTCCGTCGTCGTCATTGCTCTCGCAAATGTAGTCGGAAATTTTCTTCACGTCGGGCTCAGCATTTCCCATTGCAACGCCGAAACCTGCGTAGCCTATCATCGTCATATCGTTATAGTGATCTCCGAACGCCGCAAGCTCCTCACGCCTGACGCCGAGCTTTTGCAATAATAGCGGCAGCATAGAGCCTTTTGTAACGCCAAAAGGCATAATTTCAAGAAAATACGGAGCACTTTTGTAAACGTCGAGCAAGCCGTCGTAGCGGTCTGACAGAATTGCCTGATAACGGTCAAGCTCGTCGGGCTCGCCTGCAAGCAGAATTTTGTTGATGTTGAACTTAACCGACGACACAAAGTCGTCAACAACTACCATTTCCGCTTTGATGATGTCCCTTTCAACATAGGTATAATCATTCACCTTGCTGTCTGAAATAATGCGCTTATCGTCGTAGGTGTTGATTGTGATGTTCGAGTCCTTGAGCACACCGACAATGTCGGCAAGATACTCGAGCGGAAACAGCTTGCTCACAACGGTTTCTCCCGTTTCGCAATTGATGATTTTTCCGCCGTTGAACGCCATAATGAATCCGCCGTAGCGGTCAAGGAGCAAATCCCTTGCTATGGGATAAATTCCGATAGGGTGACGTCCTGATGCAAGAATAATTTTTTTGCCCCGTTTCTGCGCTTCAAGCAGAGCATACCTTGTGCGGGGCGAGATTTCCTTTTTGGAATTTGTCAGCGTTCCGTCAATGTCAAGCGCAATCAACTTGTAATCCATATATTTCACCTTTAATGCTTGTGTTTGTGCACAATATGCACATTTTGCTTACTCCAAAACTTCTACACTCAACTATATCATAAGAAACGTGAAATTGCAACAACATTTGTTTGCACAAAAATACTGATTTTATGCGCATTTCTATTGAAAAGCAGTATACACATAATTCGGTAAACCAAAATATAGCGCAACGTTGACGCAGGGACACGGCGAGCCGTGTCCACACAAAAATTGCATTGCAATTTTTGTGAATGGGACGTGTAGGAACCCGTCCCCTACGGAAAGGTTTGTTTGTCACTATAATAATGATATAATCGGTTGTGTTTGATAGTCAACACGGACACGGCACGCCGTGTCCCTACGACTGTAACTGAAACGTTTGTGCTAAATCGTCGCTCAAATTCCTTAAAACAACGTTTGCGGGTTTGTCCGTGAGCGACGGGGGCGTCGCTCGCTACAGTTATAAAATAAACGTTTCCTATATTGCCGTAGGGGACGGCATCCCTAACGTCCCGTTTCATAAATTGCGTTACAATTTATGAAATATGGCGAACACAGTTCGCCGCTACAATAATATAATCTCACACCTGCGGCGACGCCGCATATAAATTAATTCAGGCACTAAACTTTTGATTTATTTCAACCTATCCACTCGACCAAAACTCCACACTCAACGCTCCACACTCCACTCTAAATTTCGGTTTACATTGTCAACCAAAATAAAATATTTAGTTGACAAATAAAAAATAAGTGTGTATTATTATTGCAGAAAACCGTTTTGGAGGAATACAAATGAATAATATGAAAAAACGCTTTACTATTTATCAGCTTGCAACCTGCGCTTTAATGGCGGCTCTGATGTGCGTGCTCGGACCGATGTCAATTCCGATTGGTCCGATTCCCGTATCTTTGACAAATTTCGTGATTTACCTTGCCGTATATATTCTCGGTATGAAGGGCGCAACGGCAAGCTATCTTATTTATCTGCTTATCGGTGCCGCAGGAATGGGTGTATTTTCAGGCTATGAGGGCGGCATAGGCAAGCTTGCCGGTCCTACGGGCGGCTATCTTATTGGTTTCATACTTATGGTGCTTATCTGCGGCTTTGTTATGGAAAAGTCACATTCAAACGCTGTGATCACCATAATCGGTATGATTGTTGCTACGCTCGTTGCCTACCTGTTCGGTACGGTATGGTTTGTCCTCCAAATGCAGTGCGACGTGTGGTATGCACTTACCGTCTGCGTGTTCCCGTTCATCCCCTTTGACATAGCAAAGATTCTTATTGCAACCGCATTGGGCAAGGCACTCCGCAAGGTGCTGATTAAGTCGCATCTTCTGCCTGAGCAGAAATAAGGAGGATTTTCAATGGATATGACAAAACTCGCTGACGAGATTATCGCAGGCAGACGCATAAGCCGTCAGGACGATTTGAATATGTTTCTCACCTGCGATTTGAAGGAGCTTTGCGAGGGCGCAGACCGTATTCGTGAGCATTTTATCGGCGACAAGGTTGACCTTTGCTCAATAATCAACGGTCGGAGCGGAAAGTGCCCCGAGGACTGCAAATATTGTGCGCAGTCGGCGCATAATCATACAAAATGTGAAATATATGACTTTCTTCCGGAAGAAAAGATTGTAGACGCCTGCAAGCTCAACGAAAGCGAAGGCGTAGACCGCTTTTCAATCGTTACGTCGGGACGTGCGCTCAGCGGCGAGGAATTTGAAAAGGCAATTCACGCCTACGAAACTATGCACGCAGAATGTAAGATTGATTTGTGTGCGTCAATGGGCTTTCTCAATGCAGAACAGCTCCACAGGCTCCACAAAGCAGGCGTAACGAGCTATCACCACAACATTGAAACCTCACGCCGCAATTTTCCGAACATATGCACCACTCACACCTATGAGCAGAAGCTTGAAACCTTAAAGCTCGTCAAAGAGGAAGGAATGTGCGCCTGCTCGGGCGGCATTATCGGAATGGGCGAAACGTGGGAGGACAGGCTTGATATGGCAATAAGCCTTGCAGAGCTCGGCATTGATTCAATCCCGATTAATGCGCTTATGCCGATTGAGGGCACACCGCTTGAAAATCAGCCTCAGCTTACCGAAGATGAAATTTTAAGGACAATTGCGTTCTTCCGATACATAAATCCCGAGGCGAATATCCGCCTTGCGGCAGGACGTGCACTGCTGACAAATGACGGCGAGTCAGCCTTTCAGTCGGGTGCGTCTGCTACAATCACGGGCAATATGCTGACTACAGCCGCCTGTGCGACTATCCGCAGTGACAAGCAAATGCTGAAAGACCTCGGACGTGACGTAACACCCGATTATCTTAAAGGCGAGTAATTATACATACAATCCGCTATGGTGTATCTGCACCCATTCGGGAACAATAGTTATTGTTTACTCTATCTTAAAGTAATGCGCACTTATATAGTTTTGATTTATATTATAATTTTCGCACACTGCAAGAGCTTTGCCGTTATAAAATCTGATACACTTATTTTTAAGACCAAACTGGTGATAGTAGGTTGAACATTCCATACTGAAATCAAATCCCGATATTTCAGAGCCGATAATCGGACTGAAATAATCATTTGCGTTAATGAGCTTTGTTTTATCTATATTCGCTTCATTCTCGACAAACATAAAATTGCTTTCATCAAAATACAGATAAGCTCCATCAGACCGTGTTCCCGAAAACGACAAGCCGAAATAGCTTTTCATTAATATTATCCCTCAACAACTGTGTCAAATAAAGGACAATGCAATATTTCATATGTATTTTTGCAAATTCAGCTATATATCATTTTATATATTAAAATCGTTCAATGCCTGTTTGTTTTTTGTCCTTGCAATTTCAAGACGGCTGACTTTAACGTCCGTCTTTTTTGTGATACAGCACATTTCAAGAACCCTGCTGTATATCCGCTCTTTCTCAAGGCTGTCTGGATTTTTCAGCTCCGCAGGCGACAGATTGGTCGTCACAATAAGCGGAATTGCTTTCCTGTAAATATCATCAACAATGTTGTATGCCGTCTGCGTTGCCTTTTCCACGCCCAAATCATCAAGAATAATCAAATCGAATGAATCTAAATTGACAGCGGGTGCATCGTTATTTACTTGATTTTTGACGAGGTCGGACAGTCGGCTGACAAGCACTCTCACTCCGCTTTTGAGCAGAGCATTGGCAATACAGCACGCATAAAAGCTTTTGCCGCCGCCGGTGCCGCCGTAAAACAACACACCGTTGTTGTGCTCCTTTTGCCTGTTCCAGCTTGCTGCATATTTCTTGCAGAAGTCGGTCAGCTCAGGGTTGCGGTGGTCGTCATTCTCGAACGTGTTTTTGAGGTATGCTTTATCTGTCAATCCTTGCCTGTATAGCCGCTTGACATAGTCGTCCCACTCCTGACGGCGCATACGCTCCTGAAAGGCGTTTTCCTCTTCAATGTCACATTGGCAGACAATGGGAAACTTTCGCATTATTCCGCTGCCTGTCGGAAATTCCTTTACGCACTGCTTCGGCTGATTACAGACTCCGCAATACAGAATTCCGTCTTTTACATAGTCGCCGCATTTTTCATTGTTTTTGCCTTTTTCTATTATAGAATCAATAACACTATTCATTGTCAAAACTCCTCGTCATAGTTTCTCGGTGTATAAGCTGTTGTGTTTACCATTGAATTTGCCTTATTGAGATAGTTGCCTTCGATAATTTTCGTCAGGTTAGCAGGCTGGAGAACCCAGTCAAAACCGCAACCGCTCCATTTTCCGCTTCTGCCTGTCAGAAAGTCTGAATTTTCAACTAAATTGAAAAATCCGTCAAAGGACATCTCACCCAAAAGCTTGTCGGCATTGACTATCAGCTTTCTGCGTTTGTCGTTTAGCTTCTGAACCTTTGGCAGACTAACACAAACGGAATTGAACAAATCAACAACCTCTTGGTAATCAAAAGCGTTGCGAACGTCAACGGCAGTTGACATATTATCTGTCTTATCTTTACTTAACTTATCTTTACTTATCTTATCTTGTGCGGACATTTGGTTGACGCTTGGTTGACAAGTGGTTGTCAGTTGGTTGTCAATCTTTGAATATGTACCGTTTTCAAGCGACAGTAACGCTTTTTCGGTTTTGAAAAAAGTATCCTTCTTGCGGTCTTTTCTGATGCTGTTGTGCAAATTCCAATGCGTTATTACAACTATTCCGCTGTCAAAGCAGATAACAAAGCCTTTTGCGATAAGCAGTTTTATATCATCTTCGTTGCACCCAATTGACCTTGCAATCCGTTTCGGACTGCTGACAAAACCGTCATCATCAGCGTGCAGTCCCAGATGAAAATAGAGAGCCTGTGCAGACAAAGACATTTCCAGAAACAAGTCGCTGTCCGTAATAGCGTTTGTAAACATTCTGTGACTTCCCAAAATCTCACCCCTTAATAAACTGTTGAATTTCATAATCATACAAGCCTCCATATACAGGCGAAAATCTTGAAAAGTTGCATAAAAATATGCAATTTATTTTTAAATTACCGAAAAAGCCACATCTGACGCGAGAAATTAACTTAAAAAAACAAAAATGCCCCGATACGCAATTTGCGTATCGAGGCACTCGATTGGTTGCGGGAGCCTTGTAAAACAGCGTAGTTTCGGCGTGTTTAGGCTCTGACAGCATATTTGACAGTATTTCGACTGATTTTTATAAAATTGCCAAATTAATTTTCTTCATATATTCATCTGCAATACTGCAATGCTCGGACTCGTACTGTTCAAACACATCACAATAAGTATCGAGCGTTACAGATATATCTTTATGCCCCAATATCTTTTGTAACACTTTAGCATCCATACCTGACTCTATGCTACGTGTCGCAAATGAGTGACGGAGCGAATGTAAATCAATCTTGCCAATTACGGAGTTGTCAATAATATCAAAGTTTTTCAATGCTTTGGAGTAATTGTAATTGACTTGTTGCGTAGTGACAATTTTTCCGTTCGCAGATGTAAAAAGCAAACCGCTTGTCTTATCACCGATAAGGTTTTTTAGAAACCGGACAATATCATCATTAATATGCAACAACCTCATTCCTGCTTCTGTTTTTGTATCATTGACAGTAGTGGTATTGTTAGCACCTCTTGTTACGGTTTTACAGACATTAATTGTTTTTTTGCTAAAGTCAATATCTTCAACGCACAAGGCGCATACCTCGCCCATACGCATACCTGTAAAAAGTGACAGCAACATAGCCTCGGAATACAGTATATCATTATTTTTCAATACATCAATCAGCTTTGATTGTTCATCAATAGTCAAGCCGCGCACCTTAACTTGTTTCTGCTTGGATTTTGGCTTTTTTAAATCCTCCATAGGATTTTTTGCAATTATTCCCTTTCGCATAGAGTACTTAAATACAGAGCTTAACAACTGGTACATCTTATCAATACAAGATTGTGAATAATCAATATTCTCAATGAAGAATTTTTTTATAATATCCTCGGTAATATCTTGAATAGGAATATCATAAATAGGTTTAAGCATATTTAAGGTTGCTTTTTTGCGGTCATATGAAGATACACGAATTTCATTGAGCGCAAGTTGTTCGTCAATCATAGTATCAGCAAAGTCAAATAATGTTATTTTATTGCGTTTAATATACGCTCCTGATTTTGATTGATGTTCGATTTCTGACAACTTGTTTCTGACTTCTGTTTTTGAACGTCCGTAAACAGTCTTACGCTCTATCTTGCCGTTGCCTATATCAACATTTATTTGCCCTGCATATCGATTACGACTTTCAACAAAGTATATTGAACCTCTGCCGTATGTATTGCGTTTTTTGTCTTTAGGACTTTTAATAATAATCCTTCCTTTCTTTCCCTAAAGACACATAAGAAAAATATCTTATTTATATGTTACCATATCATTAGTATATGTCAATAGAGATTAATAAAATTAGATTTATATTCATTCTCATTTTCTTACTCTCCAATTTTTTACACTCTTCTTTTTCTTGCCCAGTCAAGAAATGCCTGCTCATTAACCTTGAATGCACGCCCTGTGCGGATAAGAGGGAAATCCGCCCTCATCATAATTTGTCTTGCAGTCGGGAGTGAACAATTAAGTGCAGCTGCCACTTCTTTTGTATTAAGGAATTTTAAATCGTTATTCACAAGCTCACTTCCTTTCATAAAACAATCCAAAAATGAATTCTGAATTATCTCTTATTTTGTCTTTATTATACCATATTTTAACTAAAAATGCAAATTTTAGCGCAAAAATTGTCATTTCATTTTATACTGATATATCAAGGAAAAACGAAAATCTAAAAAAATCAATTAAAAAAATTTTTTATTTTTTTACATATTTATTCTGTTATTTAATCGTAAATCTTAATATAAAGTTAAAAATTTTCAGACAAGGCTATATTATTAAAGACGGACTTCTATAATTTTACAGGTTGTATATTTTACAGGGGCAAGAGAGAAACGGAGCAATCGTTTCTCTCTTAATATATAATAAACATATTATTACTGCCCTGATATTCTTTAAGAAACTGATTTATAAGACCTTCTTGCATTTTTTACTCTTAAAATACCTTTGTATGAAGTTGAAAGAGAAGGCTGACACCTTCTTGCTATATCGTTGCCTGTATAACACTTATTCGCCCATTTAATTAAATTGTATTCCGCTATGAGCATTTCACTTGCGTCCATCAGGTTTCCTGTCGGATAGCCTGTGGTTTTAACAATCCAGTCTTTATTATCGTCCAATAAGCTTTTTACCTCTTCAATAAACATATTTTTACCGATAATTGTTCCCGAGGGGCAAACTTCTTTACTCCAAGCTTTGAACAAGTCATACAAAAAACCGAAAGGGACTAAATCCCATACAAAAACATCAAGGAAAGTATCCAAAAAATCTCTGACAGGGTCATTGAATTGCTTGTATTCAGCTAACATATTTTCACACTCCAACGGAATATCAAACTCATAGTAATTAGAATTCAGCACCTCATAGAGTACATATTCAAGCACTTCTTTTCTGTTTAAATAGTCGTCTTTAATGTATTTTCGTTCAATGTTCTTAAAACACTTACTAAAAGGAATGATAAGCAATCGCCTGTAAAGCGATTCCGTTTTATCCGAGAATTTAGGCAAAGCATTAATACATTGAACAATCATTCCTTTGTATTTCAGAGAAATAGGATTTTTAAACTTTCTGTTTACAAAAATCTCATCACCTGTTACGGCAGCTTTTAATGCGTCTGATTCTTTTATAAATGATTTAGTTGAATTCTCGTCCGTTATTACAGCCGATATATGCGAAAGCGGCTCCAACATAAACTCCTGAGAGAACTTTTCAAGCGGAATAGCGGCGCAGTTATTTTCTCCGCATATATTGCGCAATAATTTGCAAAATGTGCCCTTGCCGTTGTTTCCGACTGTAGAAAAGAAACACGCAAGACGGTTCCAAGATACGTTTGGTCTGATTACGGCTCCTATAATTTCCCAAAGTAATAGTACAATTTGCGGATTATCCGATAAGCTTGCCACCCAACTGACAACGTCCCAATCGGTATTATCTTTGTCATTATGAATAGTAATATTTTTTGCATTAGGGTTGTAGTCAACTCTTGACTTTGTTGTGAAAACATAATCGGCAGAAAACGGCAGTAGTTCCTTTGTTTTGTAATTGAAAATACCATTATTCACCGCTATCAAATCCGGATTATTATTTCGTCTGCACTTCGGCGCCATATTGAACAGCATTTTTTGGACTTCTTTTGAATCTCTCGTTTCGATACTGCAATTAAAGCGTTTTATTATTTGAAAAAAGACAGACTCATCAAAAATATATAATCCTTCATTTCGCCCTTTATCGCAATAAATAGCAACATCACAATTTTTATCATCTTCTGAATCTGCCCACATTATCAGCTTAATATCGTATAACGCCAATAAAATCTCTGAAATCATCGCATTACTCAATTTGTTCGGAGCAGAAAGTTTTCTGCCGCGAGGTAACAGGCTGTTCTCAAGGTCAAATTCTTCGCTAAATCGATTTATCAATTCTTTTTCAATTTGTTCGGGTTGCGGAATTGAATCTCTGCTTTTGATTTCTGTTAAATAATTTTTTAAAACCTCACGAATTATTTCATTATTAGTACGATTAATCATTTATATCGCCCTTTCTATATAAAATTTCAGTGTAAATAAAAAGAGCGCGCTGCACTTAAAAAACACATACCGACAAAAGGCTTATGCAAGCCTTTAATCAAATATATAATGTTTTTCAAGCGCAGCGCGCTTCCGAGTTATCTATACTATCTGTATTATAGCTCTGTTTACTTTAAACGTCAATAGCAAAATGATAATTTTTCTTAATTTTTTCAAAATATTTCATTTTATCTTAAAATACCCCACACCCCAAAAAATTACAGTGTGGGGAGAGGGTGTGCACCGCATTTGTTTACATCAACTTTCAAAAAATAAAACTGCGCTCGTTTATTTTTCGGGGTGTGATTTCAAATGCTTTCTTATACTTTTATACTTTTACTATACGCTTTGCAAAACAAAGGTATATTGTCAAAACCGCATACATAAGGGATTTTTATAGCTTTTTATACGTTTATACTTTTTTATATATAGATAAAACAAATCCAAACCACCCCCCTCACACCTGTAATCTTATTTAATTTACAAAGCTTTTCAAAAAAAGGTATAAAAGTATAATTGCTTGTGCAAACCGCATTTTTACTTGATTTTTCCTTTTTTGAAAAGTATATATACAGGTATAAATAAAGTATAAGACTTTTCATTTTATCCCATTTTCCTGCTTGCTTTTTTAAAAATCCTTTGAAAAATCAATAGATATTTCAAATTTTTTTGACTGATTTATGAATGAAGTGTGATGTGTTTATGAATACGTAAAAAAATACATCCCGTACTTGTTTGTACGAGATGTATTGTGTTTAGTACCAACCCTCAGGGTTTACGAGAACCTTTTCCGTCCAAGCGTCTTTGATTACCGTTTCACTTGCAGTGTAAATCCTTTTGTGGGTGTTAATGCCTGCGTCAACGTTGCCGTTTAAATAATCGGGTAAGTTATTCTGTTCAATGTGCCAAGCCTTGTGGTCGGCTACTGCCTGCTTCGCCTCATTCTTTGCTTTTGTGAAAGCGTCCATATCGGCTACAGTGTCAGGGTAGGTTATGATTTCTACAGGTTCGGTAAGAATCAGGCGTAAGAAATTGCCGTTTTCGTCGGTTTTGTAGTTTCCGCAACCGCCCCATTCGTCAAATACGGATGTACCGTCATAATTACAGTAATGACAGTATGAGCTTACTTCTGTCGTCCAGTAGTAGTCAAGGGGTGTGTCGTGGTCTTCATTGTAGATATCAAGCGCAAGTGTGCCGAGATAAGGGTTGAAGTCAGGGTCGAACACGTTTACGGCACCCTCATCCCACCAGTCGGTTTCATAGAACGGATTGTTGGGATTGCTACAGTTGCCGTTTGGTACTTTCCAGTCATCGTTTAAGTCGTGGTAAGTGCCGTTGTTATCTACGTAGAACCATACGTCTTCAGTACGCCAGCTCTTGTAAATGCTGTCTGTGTGCGTATCTACGTGCGTTGAGATTTCAGCCTCTGTAAAGAGGGTACCGTCTTTGTGTATAAGAGGTGCATTGCAGGTGTTGCAAGCGTTACAGTTTACAAGGTCATATCTGAGTCTGGGTTCCGTTGTAGTTTCGGCAGGGTGATAGATTGTCTTGTACTCAGCGTCATGCCAAGTCTTGCCGATATTTTTGTTTGTACCTTCACATTCCGCAACGTATCTCTGTACCTCTGTTGCGTCAAGGATACTAATTCTTCCGTCAGCGTTTGCGTCTGCTACGAATTTCTGGTTGTCTGTGAAGTCATTTTTGTCAGCAATATATCTTTGTATCTCTGTTGTATCAAGAATACTGACTTTACCGTCGTAGTTCACATCGCCGAGTATGATTTTATCTGTTGTCGTTTCTGCGGCGTTTGCTGAACATATAGGTGTGATTGCCGTTGCAAGTGCAAGAGAAAGCACTGTGCTTGTGATTTTTAATCTGCGTTTCATTTTTCTTTCCTCCTGTTAGTTTTAAGCAATAGAATAATAAAAGATACTTTAAATTAATTTACATTAATATTATATCATCAAGCAAACGCTTTTCAATATTTAAAAGAAAATTAATGTAAAATAAGTACATTTCATATTTTTATACTATCACAAAATTATTTTACAGTCAACTATATTTATACACTTCGTCAACACTATTTGTACGCTAAATTGGTAAAATAACAGTTGTGCGGAGGTAAACATATGGTTGACTTTGGAAACAGACTTAAAGAATTACGACTAAATGCAGGACTTTCACAAAAACAATTAGCTGACAAGCTATGGATTACAAAAGCGACAGTCAGCTATTACGAGCTTTCAGAACGCAATCCCTCACCTGAAATATTAATTAAAATTGCAAAGGTATTTCACGTTACAACAGATTATCTGTTGGGAATTGAAGATAAGCAAAAATATTTAGATGTCAGCGACCTTACAGATGATGAAATTGACCTTTTACAGCATACAATCAATGTTATTCGAAAGAACAGGCTTTAAACGCCTGTTTCAGCCGATTTTACCTTTTGGGACATTCTATATTAAATCACAATGAAAATCGAATACAGGGCAAGCCAAGGGCAAATAAATTGCTCTTGTGCCGTTTTTACCGTCGGTATGTTTTGTACCGACGGTTTTATTTTTGTGTCCGATTTTTTAAAGTGTCACGCTCGTTTCTCTGACCTGATTTTGAATATTCAAATCGTCACCGCAGGCTTTACCCTCGCATTGTGCAAAATCCGCTTCAATATATAAACATTGCCCTACGGCGTATCTCTTCGCTTGCTGTTTGACATATCTTGCGGCTTTTGCTTTATACGATTGTAAAGCCCATACGATGACGATTAGACGAATATTCCTAAATTCAGAAAGGAGCGAAAAAATAGCGTGACAACTTAAAATCGGACTTTTGAAAGCCCACCAATTCAAATTACCGAATATTCAAAATTTTAAATTAACAAAGGAGCAAACAAATATGAAATACTTTACAAACTGCAAAACAGCCGAGGAACTAAAAAAAGAATACAGAAGATTAGCTAAACAGCTTCACCCCGATTTGGGCGGTGATACGGAAGAATTTAAGGTTATGCAAAGCGAATATGAAACAATGTGGGAACGCCTTAAAAATGTGCATACAAATTCAAGCGGAGAAACTTATACCAAAGAAACAGCCGAAACCCCACAGGAATTTATAAATATTATTAATGTGCTTACAAGCCTAAACGACATTGAAGTCGAAATCTGCGGTTCTTGGATATGGGTATCGGGCAACACTAAAGAACACAAAGAAATCTTAAAAAACTTAAAATTCCGATATGCCCACAAAAAACAGGCTTGGTATTATCATACAGAGCCATACCGCAAAAAATCCAAAAGAGAATTAACGCTTGATGAAATACGTGATTTGTTCGGTTCTCAACAATATACAGCAAAACAAGAAAGAGAGCTTGCATTACACAGCTAAAAATTTAAGGCTGTCGCAAATTTTAGATTTACGACAGCCTGCTTTCAATATCCTATTTCAAAATCATTCTGACTTCCCTCAATATTGCTTATATCGGGAATTCTGCGAACGGCTTTACCCGATTTAGGTTTATCGGCAACAGTCGGTTTTGACTGAAAATTACGCCTGTTCTGATTGCTCGGTTTTCCGCTCGTTTTACGCCGTTTTCCCTGCAATTCCTCTTTAAGCACATTAAGGGAATGATTTAGTTTATTGAGATTTTCTTCTTTCTCGTTTAGCTCGTCTGCAAAATCTTTCAGCTTGCTTTCGAGCTTATCAAGAGAACGTTCACGCTCGTTCAATTTTTCTTCTCGCTGTTCAATTTCTGCCTTTCTCTTTGACACCATATTCACAACGGATAATAGGGATTGCGACTCGGATAAAAGACTTTCGTATTTTTCCTGCAATAGCTTATTATCACTTTCAAGAGCAGAATTTTCAGATGACAGCTTTTCATTCTCCGTTTTCAGCTTGAATTGAAATACAGATAAATGCTTTTCTGTGTTATTCATATACTGTCTTTCATATCCAGCCTGCACCATAGCATTTTCAATCGAGTTCTTCAAATCGTTCTGCCATTTCTGAATTGCATATCCCTCTTTGTCGGTCTTAAATCCCATTTGCGAAAGTGCTTTTGTTAAAGAATTGCGAACAGGCATACCGTTCTTGTAACCGTCTGATACAGGAGTAAAAGCAACGTGAAAATGAAGTGTTCCGCCCGGTTCGTCGTCGTGTGCCTGAATTGTGAAGAAATGAAATTTAGGGTATTTTTCTTCCAGTCCTGACATTACATCAGTAAGTATTCTTTTAAGTTCCTCACGCCTTGGGTCTTTGTTCAGATGTTCGTTGACATATTTTGAAGCTGTTTTAAACTTAAAATTCTTCTTTAGGTCAACCCATTTGTCATAGTCAAAATCTTTATCGGTTACACCGAGGTCATCACGATTTCCGATTTGTATAACGTATTCGTAAATCGGCTTTGTTTTGTCTTTACCGTTTAATGTATCAGAATAATAATCAAGTGATTTCTTTCTGTCATTCCTCTTTTGCTTTGCGTTATAAGCAATAATTGAATCACGAAACAAATCATTGTACGCCGATTTATAATCTTCCGTTGATTTTATTGTTATATTCCTGCTACGCAACGATTTATCGGCGTTTCGGGGCGTGTAATCCCTGTTGTCGTGTTCGGGTGCTACCCTGCCTTGCGTAGCCGCAATGCTAAAGCTACCTTTATTCATAAACTATTCCACCTTTCAAAATTAATATTAATATGGATTATCCGCCCCTTACATTGAAAGCGTAGCTGTCAATGTAAGCACAATACTACATTTGACACGAGCGTCAAATGTGATTGTGCCCTGCGGGGCTTTTCCGCATAAAATGCAATTCATTTTATGCGACCGCTCACAAACAAGTTGTGAGCAATCAAGAACGAAAAGCGTTGCATTCGTTCTTGTCGGCATTTTTTGAAA
>JBJEOX010000078.1:0-3520 GCA_051880935.1 Ruminococcus sp. | reverse complement strand
CCATTCCCTTTGCAACGGCAATTCCGCCGCAGACTCCCGCTGATTACAATGCGCAGTGGAACGCAGGCTACCTTGTTGCAATTGACAACCCCGACACAACGTACGAGTGCGGTCAGGTTACGCTTTGCGACGCTGACAGGGATTTGCTTGAGCGACTTTGTATGGGCGAGTTCGGCTCGGGCGGATTTGTGGGTGCGGCGCTGATTGCTCAGGCGGTTAAGGACGCAATGTGCTTTGACGGCTACACAAGCGTTCAGTCTATTATCGACGGCTGCCACTACACGGGCAGAACGGACATCGGCACTAACGAAGCCTGCAAGCAGGCGGTCAGATATATTTTCGACGAAAACCACGACGCTGTTCAGCACAGGATTATGTATATGTACAATCCAAAGCTTGTACAGAGCGCATTCCACGAAAGTCAGAACTACATTCTTACATATCAGGACGTAAGATTTTTTGACCGCTGGGGCTACTGAGCCGAGTACGGTATAAAAAGCCGAGTACCTCGGCACGTAATTCGTGAAGACAGCTTCTGCTGATTTTAAGCCTTTTGTGCCCGAGCGCAACCGAGCAATTTCCTATAAGGTAAAAAAGGTCGGGACACCGCTGTATAGCGATGCACCGACCTTTGTTTTTGAATTTGACTGCTGTTGCACTCGGTTTAGCCTTTGACTGCGCCTGCCATAACACCTTTGATGATGTATTTCTGGCAAGCAAAGTAGAAGATGATAATCGGGATGATTGCAAGCACGAGCATAGCCATCATAGCCGCCATATCAATTGAGCCGTATCCTCCACGGAGATACTGAATTGCCATCGGCAATGTCTTAACGTCGCTCAGAATGAGCGTCGGAAGCAGGTAGTCGTTCCAAATCCACATTGCCTGAAGAATTGCAACAGTAATAGCCGACGGGCGGAGAATCGGGAAATCAATCAGGAAAAACGTCTTCATCGGTCCGCAGCCGTCAATCATTGCCGCCTCTTCAATTTCAAGCGGAACTGACTTAACGAAGCCTGCAAACATAAACACTGAAAGTCCTGCACCGAAACCGAGGTAGATTATAACAATACCGAACATATTGTCAAGGTGAAGTGTATTTGCAACCTGTGACATCGGGTACATAACCATCTGGAAGGGCACAATCATTGAGAATGCAAAGAGAAGGTATATGAGCTTGGTGTACCATGTCTTTACTCTCGTAATAAACCACGCGCACATTGCCGTTGCAAGCACAATGAGGATTACCGAACATACGGTAATGAACAGTGATACGAAGAACGCACTGAAGAAGTCGATTTTTTCAATGCCGTTTGTGTAGTTTTTCAGTCCGACAAAGCTTTCCGCATTCGGAAAAGCAAACGGCTCGTTGCTGACATAGAGCTTTCCTTTAAAGCTGTTCATAAGAACAAGCAGAATCGGAGCGATGAAAACAATGGAGATAATCAAAAGGATTATAAATTTAATCCAGTCCTTTACCGTCATCGGTGCACGGAGCTTTTCTTTTTTCTCCTTGATTTTGGATTTAACCTTTTCAGCCATTAGTTTTCAACCTCCTTTCTTCTTGTCAAAAAGAGCTGTGTAAGCGCAATTGCCGCAACTATGAGGAAGAAGATTACAGCCTTAGCCTGTCCTACACCCTGCCAGCCTACACGTCCGTAGAAGGTGTTGTAGATGTCAAGCGCAAGCATCTGCGTTGATTTGCCGGGTGCGCCTGCTGTAAGAGCATAGTTCTGGTCGAACAGCTTGAACGAGTTTGTAAGCGTTAGGAACAGACAGATTGTAATTGACGGCATAACCTGCGGAATTGTGATGTGGAACAGCCTCTGAGCTGAATTTGCACCGTCAATTTGTGCCGCCTCGATAAGGTCGGGCGAAATGTTCTGAATGCCCGATATGTAAATAATCATCATATATCCTATCAGCTGCCAGTTCATCAGTATGACGAGTCCCCAGAAGCCGTAAGAAGCGTCGGTTGTAATTGTGGCGTTAAAGTAATGAAGTACGCCGTTGATAATCATAAGCCAGATATAGCCCAGCACGATACCGCCGATAAGGTTCGGCATAAAGAAGATTGTTCTGAATACGTTGGTGCCTCGAAGCGCCTTTGTAAGCAGCATTGCAAACAAAAAGGCGAGAATGTTGATTGTGATAACGGACACAATCGTGAATTTCACCGTAAACCACAGCGCATTTATAAAGTCCTCGTTTGCAAAAGCCTTGAGATAGTTGTCAAAGCCTACCCATTTTGCATTTTTTACCGTTTTGAATTTGCAGAAAGAGAGATAGATTCCCATAATAAACGGAATCAGAAACGAAATGAGAAATGCGACAACGGTCGGAAGTGCAAGCACAGGAAACCATTTTTTTATTGCCTTTTGCATATTTTCCTCCATTTGTCCTTTTTAAAAAAACCTCCTGCCCCCGAGGGAGCAGGAGGTTTGCAATTAATTATTTGATTAATGCAGTCAGATCAGATTTAACTTATTCTGCTGTTGCCTCACGCTCTGTCTTCCAGGAAGCCTTAGCATCGTCAACAACCTTTGACCAATCCTTCTGTCCCTGAACATACTCAAGGAGAGAAGCACCGAACTCGTTCTTCCAGTTTTCTGAAGGAATGCCGGCAAATGTCCAGACTACAGACTCCATACCGTCTTTTTCCATCCATGAAAGAACTTCCTTAGCAAGAGGATCAGTGGGTTTCTCGTCGTCGCCGAATGATGTGAACGGAGCGATGAATCCGAGTTCTTCTGTTACAGCCTTCTTGCCGTAGTCGCTTGTGAAGAGCCACTCGAGGAAGTCGATTGATGCCTGCTGTGTAGCTTCGTCAACTTCGCTGTTGATAGCAAAGTAGTTCTCTGTACCAACGCAGAGACCCTGCTTGTCTTCGCCTTCAACGCCCATGTAGAGAGGTAAGAACTTGATGTTTTCTTCCTTAACAACGTTACCGTCAACGCCGTTAACCTGACCCCAAGCCCAGTTACCGTTCTGAATCATAGCGCACTTGCCTGTAGCAAATTCAGCCATTGACTCGTCAACAGTCTTGCTTCCGAGGAGCTTCTTGTCTGTGCAGGAGTTGTCTGTGTAGAGGTCGAAGAGGTTCTTGTAGTTGTCAGAATACTTGAATTCAAGTTCATTAGCGTTTAAGCAGGTTGTAATCGGGCTTTCTGAGCCTGTGTTGAATTCATAGTAAAGCGGAACGTTCATAAGGTGAGTCTGCCATCTCCAGTCGTCACCTGTCTTGAGTGATGTTGAGCCGAATACGCCTTCGATTCCGAGATCGTCTTTCTTTGAAGTCATATCTTCAACAACGAGCTTGAGTGTGTCAAAGCTCTTGATTTCGTCTGTTGACTTAACCTTTGCGCCGTCAGTCTTGAAGTACTTCTGCATAATCTCGTCATTGTAGATAATGCCGTAGCCCTCAACTGCGTAGGGAACGCCGTAAACGCCTTCGTCCTTTGTTACTGCAAGAGTCTTGTCGGAGAGAAGGTTGTAAAGCTCTGTATCCTTAAGGTCTGC
>JBJEOX010000077.1:0-3533 GCA_051880935.1 Ruminococcus sp. | reverse complement strand
ACGTTATTTTTACAAAATCGAAAGCATATTCGGATAATATAAAATTTATTTAACCGAATATTCATATATCATAAAATATTTATTGCATAATTTGTAACTTTTTGATATAATAATACGATGAATAACAATATGTAGTGGTGCGCCCGATTGATGGGTGCGAATGAGGAAATATGAGAATCAGAAAAAAGAAATGGGCAGAGCCTGAGCTTGCCGTCTGCGACTTCTTCGTGAAAAATCCCGAGGAGCATTCGGGGCAGTGGAAAAGGGCTTTTAAAAAGGAACAGCCGCTTTACCTTGAAATCGGCTGCGGTAAGGGCGGATTTGCAGGCAGGCTTGCGCTTGAAAATCCCGACAAAAATATAATTGCTCTCGACATTAAAATTGATATGCTCGGCGTGGGCAGGCGTACAATTGTAAAACTTTTTGAGGAAAACGGCAAAACGCAGGACGATATTACTAATCTTCTGCTTGTTAATTACAACGTGGAACAGCTTGACAAAATCATCGCTGCTGACGATGAAATTGAAAGGCTTTACATTAATTTCTGCAACCCTTGGCCTCGCCCCAAGCATAAAAAACGCAGGCTTACATATTACAAAAAGCTCGAAATGTACAAAAAGTTTCTGAAAAAGGACGCTGAAATACGTTTCAAAACCGACGATGACGAGCTTTTTGATGAAAGTCTTGAGTACTTTGAGCAGAGCGGATATGAGATAACCTATCTCACACGTGATTTGCACAACAGCGACGTTAAGGATAACATTGAAACCGAGCACGAAAAAATGTTCTCGGCAGAGGGAATAAAGATTAAATACCTGATTGCAAAGCAGAAAACAAATTTCAATTAACAATTAACAAATAACAATTTTCAGTAAACTGTAATACAGCGTTAAGAGTTTATGAACGTATCTTTATTGCCGTAGGGGACGGCATCCCTGACGTCCCGAAACGTCACCAATATATCAAAAATAAATTCAATTTAAAAACTTTTCCGACAAAACATACTATGTATAAAATCGGAGCGTAGCGACCCTTAATTGTTAATTTATAATTTTAAATTGTCCATTGAGAAAGGAGGCTGTCGTTTGAAAATTAAAAATGTACTTTCAGCTTTTTTAATTGCCGCATTAATTGCCGCATCAACAGCAGGATGCAATATTACGGACATAGGCTCCGACAGCCTTTTGCGGCCTCCGAAAACAATGGGCGATGAAGCTGAAATTGAACAGCTTATTTCAGATACGGCAAAAAACGGCTACACCCTCAAATATCCCAAAAGCGGAAGCTACCGCAGTGCAATTATTATGTCTGACCTTGACGGCGACGGAACAGACGAGGCTGTTGCCTTTTACCGTGACAGCGAGGACGTTGCAAGAATACATATGCTTGTTATGTACTCTGACGAGAACGAATGGAAGCTGTCCTCCGACAATATAACAGATACAACCGATATTGACTGCGTTGATTTTGCCGACGTTTCGGGCAGTGATACGCTTGAAATTCTTGTGGGATATTCAACCTACACACAGAATATAAATCTTTTGTCCTGCTATTCGTATTCCGACGGAAAGACCGAAGAAATCAAGGCAGGTCAGAAGTACTCCTCGTTCTACTGCGGAGATTTTATTTCCGATGAAAAAGACGAGGTAATGACGCTTTCGCTTTACACCTCGGAGAATGAGGCAAGCGCCACAATGCTTCAATATGACGATAATAAAAAGTCGCTTTATTCAAAGGCTGTAGTTGCAATGGACCCGAATGTTATTAAATTCAGAAATGTTGTGACCTCTGATATTGGCAGTGAAACGCTGGGAATTTTTATTGACGGTGAATTTGCAACGGGCGAAATCAACACGCAGATAATCTATTACAGCAAGGAGCTTTCTCTGCTCAGAAATCCCCTTTATAAAGAAAAAACGAAGAATTTTACCCAGCGAAACTGCAATGTAATCTGCACCGATATAGATAACGATATGTCGGTGGATTTTCCTGCGGTACAAAAATTGCCTCATTCCGATAAGGAGCCTGCCGAAACGGTTGCAGACAAAATTACGTGGAATTCTTTTTCTGCCCAAGACGAATCTTTTTTGCCAAAGTGCAGTATGGTTGCAAACTATAACTTCGGTTTTACCGTAAAAATTCCCGATAACTGGCTTGCAGATTCGGTGACGGCAATTAATTCAACAAAAGATAATACAACTGCTTTTTACGAGTGGAAAAAATCCGCTCTCGGCGACAGGCTTTTTGAGATAAAGGTGTTTGATACCGCCGAATGGGAAAAAGGCAGGGATAACGACGACTATACCCTTATATATAAGGATAACAGATACGCATATGCGTTTATAAATTCAGATACGGACAGTCAGTTTGCAATGACAGACGACGAAATTAAAAAGTCGTTTGCTATTCTTACCGAAACATCTGTCTGATTCGTTGAAATTGGAGGTTTTGTTATGAAGAAAATACTTGTTTGCGAGGACGAGTCTGCAATCCGTGACTTTGTTGTCATCAATCTTACACGTGCAGGCTACGACGTTGTTGAAGCTGACTGCGGAGAAATGGCTTTGCAGAAGTACGACGAAAACGACGGCGACTTTGACGTTGCAATTCTTGACGTTATGATGCCGGGAATCGACGGCTTTCAGGTATGTAAGGAGCTGAGAAACCGCAACGGCGGAATCGGAATTATTATGCTTTCGGCAAAAACGCAGGAAATGGATAAAGTAACGGGACTTATGCTCGGTGCCGACGACTACGTTACAAAGCCGTTTTCACCCAGCGAGCTGCTCGCAAGAGTGGATTCACTCTACAGACGTGTGGCTCTTGCTCAGTCGCACTCCGAGAATAATTTTAAAGAGGAATTAAAGTCGGGTGAATTTACGCTGAATCTGCGCAACCGTGCATTGCTCAAAAACGGAAAAATGATTGAGCTTACACAGGTTGAATTCCAGATTATGGAATACTTCTTCTCAAATCCCGGCGTTGCGCTTGACAGAAACGACATTCTCAACCACGTCTGGGGCAATGCTTATGTCGGCGAGGACAAAATCGTTGACGTTAATATAAGACGTTTAAGAATGAAGGTCGAAGACGAGCCTTCTAACCCCAAGCACATTATTACGGTATGGGGACTCGGCTACAAATGGGATTCAGGCGTTAACTGACAGAATTATATTTGCCAGTCATTTATCTTTGCAATAATTATTTACTTATATTTAGGAAAAAACGGTTGCCCGAATTAAAATTGATATATCGGTAACATTTAATTTTTAGTGTAGGTAACGGTACGGCGGTGCCCAAAACCCCTGTGTCGTTTCTAACTGACATTCAGCTAAACTCTAACAGGAACGACACAAGGGTCGTTCCCTACGGATATAATACAAACGTTTACATTACATTCGTAGGGACACGGCGTGCCGTATCCGTAGTGATTATCCGACTTTACCGATTAAACCGTAGTTATAGAGGAAAACAAACCTTTCCGTAGGGGACGGCTTCCCAGACGTCCCATTCACAAAAATTGCAATGCAATT
>JBJEOX010000076.1:0-3540 GCA_051880935.1 Ruminococcus sp. | reverse complement strand
TTTAACGGGTTTTTACGGTTTATTTTCCTTTTCCCATTATATCCGAAAACTTACAGCAAATTAACTGCAACAGCACTTTTTATGTATCAGATTTAATTATAAAATATCAATATGCTCACCGTTAAGAGCCTTGTTCATACTTCTTACGGCGCAGAATTTGCCGCACATTGAACAGGTGTCGTCGTGCTCGGGCTTTCTGTCGTCACGAATCTTCTTTGCTGTTTCGGGGTCAATTGCACATTCCCACTGTGCTTCCCAGTCAAGCTTTCTTCTGGCGTCAGCCATCTTATCGTCGATCTCTCTTGCTCCTCGTACGCCCTTTGCAATGTCTGCGGCGTGAGCAGCAATTTTTGATGCGATAATTCCCTGTTTAACGTCCTCAACATTTGGCAAAGCAAGGTGCTCGGCAGGCGTTACATAACAGAGGAAAGCTGCACCCGAAGCTGCCGCAATTGCACCGCCGATAGCAGAAGTAATATGGTCATAACCGGGGGCAATATCGGTAACAAGCGGTCCAAGAACATAGAAGGGTGCGCCGTTGCAGATTGTATTCTGAATCTTCATATTTGCCGCAATCTGATCCATAGGCATATGTCCCGGACCCTCAACCATAACCTGAACATCCATTGCCCATGCACGTTTTGTAAGCTCGCCGAGTCTTACAAGCTCCTCAATCTGGCAAACGTCGCTTGCGTCTGCAAGACAACCGGGGCGGCAGGCGTCACCAAGTGAGATTGTAACGTCATACTCACGGCAGATATCGAGAATTTCATCGTAGTATTCATAGAACGGATTTTCGTTGCCTGTCATACACATCCACGCAAATACAAGTGAGCCGCCTCGTGAAACAATGTTCATCTTTCTTTTGTGCTTTTTAATCTGCTCAATCGTCTTGCGAGTGATTCCGCAGTGAAGCGTTACAAAGTCAACGCCGTCCTGTGCGTGAAGTCTTACAACGTCAATAAAGTCCTGTGCTGTGAGCGTGTCAAGGTCACGCTGATAGTGAATAACCGAATCGTAAACAGGCACTGTACCAATCATAGCAGGGCATTCGCTTGTAAGCTTTCTTCTGAAAGGAATAGTATCCCCATGAGATGACAAGTCCATAATTGCGTGAGCGCCCATATTAACTGCTTCCATAACCTTTTGCATTTCAATATTATAGTCCTTGCAGTCACGTGAAACACCGAGGTTTACGTTGATTTTTGTGCTCAGCATTGAGCCGACGCCCTGAGGGTCAATACAGGTGTGAAGCTTGTTAGCGCAGATTACAACCTTTCCCTGTGCAACAAGCGGCATAAGCTCATCAACCGTCATTCGCTCTTTTTTTGCAACGGCTTCAAGCTCTTTTGTTACAATTCCTTTTTTTGCGGCTTCCATTTGTGTAGCATATTCTCTCATATTTATCAGACCTTTCCTTATATTATTTTATAGTTGTGGGCAAGAGGACCGCTTCCTTTTCCGAGGTCAAGTCCTGCACTTATTGCACCTGTCAGGTATTCCTTTGCAAGCCTTACAGAATCCTCAAAGCCTTTTCCAAGGGCAAGATAGCTTGCAATAGCACTTGACAGAGTACAGCCCGTTCCGTGTGTATTCGGATTATCTATTTTTACGCTTTCAAACCAGATTATATTTCCGTTATGGAATAAAACATCGTTTGAATCTTCAATGCTGTGACCGCCTTTGCAGAGAACAGAACAGCCGTATTTTTCACTGATTTTTCTGCAAACGGTTTCCATATCTGCTCTTGATTTAATTTCCATTTCACCGAGAATTTCTGCCTCGGGAATATTTGGAGTTATAATGTCGGCAATAGGGAAGAGTAATTCTTTAAGAGAATTAACAGCTTCCTCTTTAATTAGTCTTGAACCGCTTGTTGAAACCATAACGGGGTCAACTACAATGTTTTTTGCATTGTAGTTTTTTAAAGTATCGGCAATTATTGCAATCAGCTTTGAATCCGACAGCATACCTGTTTTAACAGCATCGGGAAAAATATCGGTGAATATGCATTCAAGCTGTTTTTGCAAAAATTCGGGACTTACTTCGAAAATATCCGAAACTCCTATAGTATTTTGTGCGGTAAGAGCAGTAATTGCGCTCATTCCGTACACGCCAAGACAGCACATTGTTTTTAAATCTGCCTGAATTCCTGCACCACCGCTCGAGTCGCTTCCTGCAATTGTGAGTGCAGTTTTCATCTTGAGGTTATTTTCCATTTACAATCTCCTCAATTATATTTCTTAATTTCAATGCAGAATTATAAATATCTTTCTCGGCAAAAATTCCGCTTACAACAGCAACACCTGAAACGCCTGTTCCTTTAAGCTCTGCAACATTTTCCTTTGTGATACCGCCTATTGCGGTAACAGGAATTTTAACGCTCTCGCAAATTTCATTTAAAGTTTCAAAGCTCATTTTAACTGCGTCGCTTTTGGTACTTGTGCCGAAAATTGCTCCGCTTCCGACGTAATCAGCTCCGTCTTTTTCAGCTTTAACAGCCTGTTTTTTAGTCCTTGCTGTTGCGCCGATTATTTTGCCGTCACCGAGAATCGCTCTCGCTTCCGCTATACTCGTATCACCCTGACCAAGGTGCACACCCTCTGCATTAACTGCCTTTGCAACTTCAACATTGTCGTTGATAATAAGCGGAACATTGTATTTTTTGCAAAGCGTGTGTATTTTTTCAGCCTCTTTACAAAAAGAATCAAAATCAAGATTTTTTTCACGCAGCTGAACAAGCGTAACACCGCCCTTTAAAGCAAGCTCAACATCTTCTTCAAGAGTTCTGCCGTTAAGCCAATGTCTGTCGGTGACAGCGTAGAGCAAATATTTATTTCTGTCAGTTTTCATAGAATAATTGTCCTTTATCTTTTGTACAAGTACATGCGGATTGTCACTTTTCATAAGTGCAGACATAACGCAGACACCCGAAAAATTATTGCAATTTACATCCTTTAATTCCGGAACGGAATTATCGTCAATTCCGCCGATTGCGTAAACAGGTGTTTTTACAGCGTTACACACATCTTTTAAAAATTTAACTCCACGTGGCGCAAGTCCTTTTTTACAGTCTGTTGCAAAAATATGACCTGCAATTATGTAATCAGCACCCGATTTTTCGGCAAGAACAGCGTCCTCAATTGTATGAACGGAAGTACCTATGCTTTCAAAATCATCGTGAAGATTATTCAATGAAATGAACTTTGAGAAAGGAAGTTGAATATTTTTGATTCCGAGCCTTTTTGCAATATCAATAAAGCTGTGAATAATCAGCTTTTTATCGTGTTTATCGCAGATTTCTTTAATACTTTTTGCAAGAATGAAATATTCTTCTTCCGATAAATCCTTTTCACGCAGAATAATTGCTTCAACTTCACTTTTTGCAATCATCTCAATTGACTGCAAAAAATTATTGCTGCGTTGTCTTGCGCTTACGCATATAACCTTAAACATAGATATAATCACTCATTACAGGCTGCATACCGTTTTTGCAAAGTGCGTCGTACACTTCCTTAACGTTCCGTCCGTCAGAAATTT
>JBJEOX010000075.1:0-3548 GCA_051880935.1 Ruminococcus sp. | reverse complement strand
AGGCTCTTTAACATTACATCCGCTGTCAATTTTTGCGCTGAAAAGAGCTGTCTTTTCCGATAAATTAATTTCAACATTACAAATACCACCTCCGCATACACCTTTCGTCAACCTTTTTATAAGTTTGAGAATATAATAGCAGGCAAGAGTAAGAATAATAAGAACGACGGGGGAAATATTAAAGTAAACGGTGTCGTTGTATATTTCCAGCCCCTTTGGTTTAAAAGCCGTATAAATGAAAATCATTATTCCGCAAAACGAAAAGGAGATAAAAAAGTACACAGCTACCCGTTTAATATAGCTTTTAAAGCTGCATTTGCCAAATGCCGAAAAGACAATTGCAGCGGCAGAAGCAATATCAGATATGATGTTTATTCCGAACGGAAGCTCGGGCAGCAGGGCGGCAAGGCTGAAAAGTCCGCCGAGCAGACTTCCCAAAATCATTCTGCGGTATGATGTTCCGAGATGAAGAAACTTCTTTGTACAGAGAATTATGAAAAAATCAATGAAGATATTCACCGTAATCAATACGTCAATATAAACTGTTCTCATTATTTTCACCCCTTATAAATTATTGCACAGCAGCAAAATAATAAATGTCAAAATATGTACAGGAGGTAAAATTATATGTTGGTGGGAATTATAATCGGAATGTTCATCGGAGCTTTTGTTGGTGTAAGCATAATGTGCCTGTTTTACTACACCAGGAACTGATACTGAACACAGAATAAATATATGTGTTTGGTATGAAAAAAGCCGGCTCAATTGAGTCGGCTTTACATATATTATTATAGTTTTATTCTTATGACTTAAGATTTCTTTTGCCAAGAAATACAACAGCTAGCATACCCGAACCAACGTGAGAACCGATAACGGGACCGATGTCGCAAATCTGCACTTCCTTGCACATACCCTTGATTGCTTTTTTCAGCTCAAGAGCGCCTTCTTTGTTGTCGGCGTGAGCAACAAAAACAATGTTATCCTTATTATTCTCGCCGTCACGTTGAAAATGCTTGACAAGTGTGGGGATAATGTTGCTTTTACCTCTGATTTTGCCGACATTGACAAGGCGTCCGCCTTCATCAACACTTATTAACGGCTTAATCTGCAAGGCTTTGCCGAATGTAGCGGTCACAGCAGAAATTCTTCCGCCTCTTTTAAGTTGGTCAAGGTCTTCTACTACAAACCAATGACTTAATTTAAGCCTTGTTTCTTCTATAAATTCAGCAAGCTCTTCAATTGAAGCACCCTCGGCATACTTTTTACCTGCAAGATATACGAGCAACCCAAGTCCTGCGGAGTCGCAAAGAGAGTCAATCGTTATAATCTTTCTGTCAGGATATTTTTCCTTTAAGTCATTAACAGCCATAAGACAGGTGTTGTATGTTCCGCTTAAACCGGTTGATATACCTGTATAAAGAATGTCCTTGCCTGCCTTAAGGTAAGCTTCAAAATAATTTGTAAATCTGTTGTAGTTAATCTGAGAAGTTTTGGAGTCAACGCCCTTTTTGATTTTATCGTAAAATTCATCAAGACTCATCATTCTTGCGTCAGGATAGTGAAGATAGGACTTACCTTCCATCTGAAATTCCATTGGGAGAACCTCAACACCGATTTCACTAACCTGCTTTACCGTTAAATCGCACGATGCGTCTGTCATAAAAACATAATCCATATTTACATCTCCTAAATAAGTATATGATATATAAGCAAATAAATACAAATACATTTTATCAAATCAAATGCTAAAAGTCAACGAATACGATTGTTATTATACACATATATATAAAAAAAGGAGAGTGACTTAAGTGAACTGCCGATTTGCCGATTTGCGTCATAAAGAAGTTATCAGTGCCTGCGACGGTACCCGACTTGGATTTGTTGACGATGTTATTGTGGATACAAAGACTGCATGTGTTGTATCTTTTGTAATATTTGGTCGAATGAGTTTCTTCGGATTGTTCGGAAAATGTGAGGATTATATTATTCCTTGGGAGAAAATTCAGCTTATCGGAGAAGATACAATCATTATTTCCTGCAAAACTCCCAACCCTGTAAAAAGGCAGAGAAAACGCCGTTTTCATCAAAAAAATTAAAAAAATTCACTTTCTCACAGTACGGCAAAATAAACTAAGAAAAACAGAGAAAAATGTTTATTTTGCACAACTTATAATTTCTTTATGAAATTAAAGAGAAATGTTGTTACAATTTAATTACAAAGATTACAAGCGAAAATCGGGTCTCGACTTGCAATTTGATTATTTTTGTGTTTTAATACAGTTGAAATTGTGTGTTTGATAAAATTTTAACGACTAAAGGACGTTGTACTCATTTCATAATCAATTCGTTTGATTAACAATTAATCATTAATTGTGTGAGTGCAGAAATCACAGGGAGGATAAATTTTTGAGAGCGACAAAATATAAGCATTACGGAAGCGAAAGCAAATCAGATAAGAAGGTTACTAAAACCACAAAACCAAAATCAGGTAAAAAGGTGAAAGCATTATCCTTTGCTTTTGCACTTTCTCTGGCAGCAGTTGCACTTATCGTGCCTACTACAACACTTGCACCCGACGTTGACGCTTATGAAGACAGCAAAGCGGCTTCGTATTCAGTAGGTGACGCTGATGAGTTTGCAGCAGTTATTACAGATAACTGCGCAATCGAAACAACTGTTCCGATAACCCAGGAGGAAACCACCGTAGCGCCGACAACAAAGAAAACAACAGAAGAAACAAAGCCTACCGAGGCTGCAACCGAAGCTGAAACAGAAGCCAAAGAGTCAACTAAAGAGACTTCTGAGGCAGAAAAAAGTGAAAACACTGTTGTACTTACCGAAAATTCCGAATACAGCGAAAGCAGTACGGAATATCAGGAAGAAAGCAGCAACGATTATTTCTACAGCACAGGCAGCTATCTTATAGGCATAAGCAACCCCGATTACAATTACAGTCCTTCACCTGTTACTCTTTCTTCATACGACAGAGCTAAGCTTGAAAGACTTGTTATGGGTGAAGCCGGAAGTATGGGATACAACGGTTGTGCACTCGTTGCACAGTGCATCAGAGATGCTATGAACCGTTCAAACACCACTTCTATTGACAGAATTATTGCAGAATACCAATATTATGCACCTACAAATAAAGAGCCTAACCAGACAGTTAAAGACGCTGTATCATACATATTTGATCAGAACGGCTCAGCCGTACAGCACAGAATACTCTGTTTCTATACAGGCTCAAGTAATTGGCACGAAACACAGAATTTCATTGTAGGCTGCGGAAATGTAAGATTTTTCGATTTAAATGCATAATAGAGATTAATAATCTGTAAAAATCAAGTGTTTTTTTGAAAAACACTTGATTTTTTTCTTTTTTATGGTATAATATATAAGCATTTCGCACGCTGATGCTTGTCGGCAGGGTGGCATAATTGCTTATTGCGCCGATAAAATCAAGGCACAGCGGAGGTTTTAACCTAAGGAGGAAATTAAAAATGGCAGTAGTTTCTATGAAACAGCTCCTGGAGGCCGGCGTACACTTCGGT
>JBJEOX010000074.1:0-3575 GCA_051880935.1 Ruminococcus sp. | reverse complement strand
TTACCTACTGTCATTTCTTCAGTATCTCTTGTCAGCATTTCGGCTTTGATTTCATCTTTGAGTGCTTCGGCTTCTGTTTTAGCTTCCTCGAGTAACTGTTCCCACTCTTTTAAAGCTGTGATTTTCATTTCCATTTCATTTGTTGACATAATTTGTAATCTCCTTTTAATTTTATTTTGCACTGCTTGCCATTCCCTGTCTTATGTGCTATCGGTTTACGAAACTGCAAGTTATCGAGCCGTTTGTCATCGGGTGTTCGCTGTCCCTCTCACTGTCTATATTATAGCACTAACTCTAGTACATATCAATAGGCATCTTGCACAATCTTTAGTACAAATATTTGTGCATAATTGTACTTGCTTTAGTGTAATATTTGTGTTATAATGTGTATAGTGGGAAAGAAGGCTTATATATAAATAAGCAGAAAGGAGCAAATAAATGGCAATAAGATATAATAAATTATTTGAACTTTTAAAAGAAAAAGAATTAACAATGTATTCATTAAGAAAGAATAAAATTATAGGTACTGAAACACTTGAAAAAATGCGAAAAGGTATAGGACATATTGATGATCGTTCAATAAATCGCCTTTGTGAATATCTTGATTGTCAACCAGGCGATATAATGGAGTATGTGGAGGATACGAGCGAAACAGTATAAATCTTATAGCATAAGGATAATAAAATGGGAATAGATGTTGAAAAAATCGGAATTGTCGGAAATGATATTGTAGATAAATTCAATTTATGCATTTCACCCGATACTCCAATTTTTATAGGCTTGAATAATAGAATACATATGGAAAATAATCACGGTGACATTTACCAACAATATTCTGATTGTATAGGAGATATTATAAAATCACCTGATTATGTGGGAGTAAATCCGCACGACAATTCATTAGAGTATTACAAAACATATGGAAGTGTAACATTGCATATAAAGCTTGCAGTACGTCCGACAAAGGGCGGTGTATATTTTGCAAAAACTATGTATGACGTAAACGAACATAGTTTAAAAAGCTATTTGCAAAAAGGAAGAGTTAAGGCAATAAATTAAAATTGTTGTTGACATAATTGGATTTTTAGCGTATAATTTAATTACAGAAATGATAAACTGTAGTGTATGCTTTTGAGGACGGAACGGGCAGCCGTAGCCCCTCGCAAGAGGTTAGGAGATGTGGGAGTGTCGCCCCACCAAAAACATACGCTTAATTTAGGCAAGTCTTGAAATATAGGCTTGTCTTTTCTTTTGTCAACTCTACTAATAAATAGAGTTTGCTCTATTATTTTCAACGATTATATAAAATTAGTATAACTACCTTTATTTGGCTTAAATCGTCTATTTTACAGCTTTTTATACAGTTGTAGTGTAAGTTTGTCGGATAATAGCAAAAGTAGCTTAAACGGCTTTATATTGAATGTATGAACTTGTAAGCGTGTTTAATTATCATTGATATGCAGCGGAATAGATGGGGGTAGATATACAAGCATACATATATAGGGGGATATTTACACCTTGAATTATATTTCTTTTTTAGAATATTAATATACCAAGTTCGTCTATAAATCGAAAGCAAAATATTTAAACCGTTGTACTTTTTCAACTAAACACTTCTTTACACATTATTACAGACTCATAAAACGCAAATACCCCATACAAGCCGAGAATTGACCTGTGTGGGGTTTTTATGCTTTAGTAGTATAGTTTTACTTTTTAGTAAATAATGCAATACAAGCTAAATATGGGGATTTTATAAAAGTATAATTTTAAGAGGATACTAAAATATTATAATTGACTATTCTAATTACTTTTAATTCAGTTATCATAATAAATTGATGATAATTCAATTAAAAATAATTATAAGATTTAAGTGACATATTATGTGGTGTTTACATACTGTCAGGGAGCAGAAAGCCCGCTCGACCTACGACAACATTCTGCGTTTCTGTGACGATTATGACGTTAAGGACGCTATACGCTTTTTGCGTGAGCGTGAGGTTGTTCACTATCAGCGTTTCGGCGAAAATCTGCGCTTGCTCACCGACAAGCTCGATGAAAAGAACTTCTACGCCTTCAACCCCGAATTTGACAAACAGTGCTTTAACAACTGTATGAAGAAAAAATAAAACTTATATGTGAAGTTTCAAGGCAATATCGCATAATGCGGTTTGCCTTGTTTTTTATGTTACTTGAAATAATTTTTTATTTTTTGTATAATGAAATAAATTTTCCTGAATAAAAATGATTGGCGGTGAAGCTGTGAGTGCGTACAGACTGGCTGTTTGTGAGGATGATGTATCAATTCTCACGGAACTGAAATTAATGTGCAGTGAAATTCTGGCAGAGGACGGCGTTGAAAATGAAATTACCGTTTTTCCCTCTGCAAAGGCTTTGAATACTGTTCTTTTGTCACAGAGCAATCCGTTTGATATGCTGATTCCGGATATCCGTATGAACGATATGACGGGACTTGAGCTTGCACAATCTCTTCGTCAGCGTGGTGACAGAGTAAGCATTATATTTGTAACGGCATACGAAGATTATCTTCCCCACGGTTACGGCGTTCAGCCCATTCATTTTCTTTTAAAGCCTGTCAGCCGTGAGGCATTGTGCGACGCACTTCGCACCGATATAAAGCTCAATCACAAGCCGAAAACCGTTGCACTTCGAATCGGTCACAAAACTATCAGCCTGCCGGTTTCGGATATACGCTATTTTGAAAGATTTAACCATAATATTGTCATTCACGAAAAATGCAAACGCTCATACACAATTTCTTTGTCAGAGGTTGAAAAACAGCTCCCGACAGGAATATTCTGCCGATGTCATAACAGCTATCTTGTTAATATGAACTTTGTGGAGGAAATCGGAAGAACAGAGCTTGTATTGCGCAGCGGCGAAGTTCTCCCTGTTGGCAGAACCTACTACAAATCATTCCAAAGCGCATTTATCAGCTTTTTAAATCAATAGAGTTTTGAGTTTTTAGTTTTTAGTTTATAATGAAACCCCCGATCGTTAATGGTCGGGGGTTTGTTGTCTTAATTTTTCTTTGGAATTTTCAGAGCCGTCTGAACGGTGAAAACATTGTCTTCGGAGTAATTGATATCCAGCAGGCTGTGGTATTTCTGCGCTATTGATGACATCTGCATCAGCCCAAAGCCGTGCAGCTCAGGCTCATCCTTTACTGTCATAAGCTTGCCCTTACCATCCTTTTTAAGGTTACCGTCATAGGAATTTTCACATTTTACGGCTAAAAATCCGTTCTTGACCTCTGCGTGAAATTTTATGAATCTCTCTTGCTCACAACTCATATGCAGACAAGCCTCGAGCGCATTTTCAAGCATATTCATCAGCAAGACGCACAAATCGCTTTCGGGAATGTTCAGCTCGGCAGGAATAATAGCCTTTGCTTCAAACGGGATTTTTTCCCGGGCGGCTTTAAAGGATATATCCTGCAAAATAGCATTGACTGTAAAATTCTCCGTAAACTGAGTTTGCGCAAGCGAGGAATTCTGCTCCTTTAATTCATTCAGAATCTTGCCCAGCTCGTCATAATCGCCCTTCTGATGCAA
>JBJEOX010000073.1:0-3590 GCA_051880935.1 Ruminococcus sp. | reverse complement strand
ATACGAAACAAGAGTGACGCTTTCCGAGCTTTGGGAAAAACTCGGCGATGAATTTATTAAGGTTAATCGAGGATGCATTGTGTCTGCAATGGCAATACATGATATAGCAGATAGTATTAACCTCAACAACGGAGAATCTCTGATATATACTTTACGAAAGAAAAGTCAGATTATTGAGCAGTTTCGTTCAAAACAGAAGAGCATTATCAGCAGTTTTGCAAAGGACGGAATTCCTAAGACGGACGAGGAATATCGCAGTCATTACAGCAGTTTTGAAAACCTGCCGTTTGCGTTTACTGATATCGAGATGATATTCAATGATGAAAGCCACGCTGTAGACTGGATTTTCAGATACGGAAATCCCGCCCTTTCTGAGCTTGAAAAATTACCTTTGGAAAGACTTATAGGCAGTTCCTTTGGCAGTCTGTTCAGCAATATGGATTCAAAGTGGCTTCGCAGTTATGAGCGAGCAACGCTTTACGGAGAAATGCTGGAGATAATTGATTACAGTCCCGAGATTGATACATACTTAAAAGTTATATGTTTTCCTACCTTCAAAGGTCACTGTGGTTGTATTTTGTTTGATATTTCGCAGATAAAATTCACTAAAAACAGCAGTGACGCTGAAAAAGCTCTTATGCTGTACTTCGGAAAGCTTCCTGAAAAGAATTGAATAGAATAAATTAGCATTATTTTATATTCTGTTTATAGCTTATCACCCCGAACACGCTGCTTGTATTCGGGGGATTTCTGTTTTATGAATATCATTTTTTTAAGTCAGTTGCTCTTAGTATTTCATCAAGAGTTCTCGGCATATAGTTCATATAGCTCATCATACATCCCACATTTATCAAACGGCAGGGAATGTCAGCATTCAATTGCTCCTGCTTCCATTTTTCAATCATTTGCCATTCCTTGGTATTGTGCACGTGACCGTATAGCATAATTGCGCCTCTATGCTGATTTTTATAGAATATCATCGGATAATGACTCAAGACAACGAAACGCTTATTATCAGCAATTTCTGCATAATCGTAAATCTCATCATAATATTGTTTAAGCTGTCCGCTGACTCTATCGTGATTTCCCTTGATGAGAATTTTATGACCGTTAAGCTGATTAATAATTTTGATGCTCTGTTCGTCGTTTTTCCAGAAAGCGTCACCGAGAATATATACAGTATCGTTTTTGGTGACACGCATATTCCAGTAGCTAATCAAACATTTATCCATTTCATCAGCATTTGCAAACGGTCTGTTGTCAAAGCGTATTACATTTTCGTGCCCGAAATGCATATCTGCAATATAAAAAATCATTTATCGTCCTCCTGACGTAGATTTTGTTTTTTAGCCGATTGTTACAGCAAGTATACCTCCTCATCATCTTCATAATCGTCTTCATAATCGTCATACGGGTTTTCTGTTTCCGAATCATCTTCATCAAAGTCGTCATCACAGCTTTCTGCGTATCGTAATCCCTCTAAAAGTGCCTGTGCTTCATCACTTTCGTTAAGTTCGAGCGCTTTTTTTGCAAAGTTTAAGCGATAAGCGGAATTAAAGCTTTCTGCTGTAATTATTTCTTCGCATATTTTATCTACGGAGTCTGCATCACCGTATCTGCAAACAGGAACAAACATATGAACGTACTCTAACGGAAGCTCTTTGATTACGTTTAAAAAGCTTTCATAGTCAAATTCAGAAACTATATATTCTGCTTCGTTTACAATTCTGAATCTTTCAAACGCTTCAAATTCATCCTTGTTTTTTGGTATTTGTTGCATATATGCCGCAAGAACGCATTTTACTACATAATCCGGAACATATTTATCGCTTTCACGGTATTTTACACTGTTCAGCAAGTTTTTCAGATTGCTGTCGTCGGGAAAATATCTTTCAGCAGCATAAGGTGAAAAATTTCTCAGACAGAACTCAGAAATTTCATCATCGGTGTTTTCCAAATGAGCAAAGCAGTATTTTTCAAGAAATTCGAGTGCCTTATATGCGTTATTGTTTTTCGCACGTATTTTGAGTGCTTCCAAATCACTCAACTCAATTTTCTGTAGATATGTTGCCGCATAAGCCGCTAAATTCTCAAGCTGCTGAGGTGAGTTATCTGTAATTTTCATCATATGGTTCAGATAATAGCCGCAGCTTTCCGACAGAAAATCACAGGCTATGTTTTGTGCTTCTTTGCTGTTCTGATATAAGAGCATATATTCATAATCCTCGTCAATAACATAATTTTCCCAGAGAGTATTGGCAAGAATGAACGCCATTTTAACGTCAAAAGCTGTTTTTTGTTTGAAATAGTTTTCAGGCATATTCATTTTCTTCGGAAGAGAGGCAATTATGTCCTCTTCCGGAGAATTAAGTGTAATTTTGAAGCTGAACATACTGTAGAATGCTTCAGCAGATATGTTTCTGACGCTGTCAGGAAGGACAACCTCGTCCCAGGGTATGCCGTCTGTTTTTAGCAAAGCCTGCTCTGTTATAGTCAAAGTTCCGTCAGGAACAAAGGCAACATTGCCTGAGATATATTCATCATCCAGATGCGTAAGGATGGATTCGGGAATCTTAAATGAAGAATCCAGAAAAGACGAATCGCAAATCATTTCCACAGACGAGCCTAAATCAAATTTTTCGAGATTAGCACAGCCGCCAAAGGCTAAATCTCCGATTATCCTGACAGAATCTCCGCCTTCAACTGTAGTAAGATTTACGCAGTTTTGAAAAGCGTAGTCATCTATTACCTCAAGACTTTTCGGAAGATAGATCCTTTTGAGTGAAATACAATCGGCAAATGCATTTTTTCCTATTCTTGTTACGCCTTCGGGAATTCTTATGTATTCAAGTGATTTACAACCAAAGAAAGTTGAGTTGCAGATTTCTGTCATACCGCTCGGAAGCTCAATTTCTTTAAGATTTACACATTCAAAAAAAGCTCCGTTGCCAATAGTGTCAATTGTCTTTGGCATAACGACTTTTTCAAGTGACTTACATTGTTTGAAGGCACTTTTGCTGATTTTGCTTATGGTTTCGGGCAGTGCAATAAACCTCAGTTCATTATTGTATTCAAATGCGTAATAAGGAATAACAAAAATGTTATCCTCAAGCATTATTTCTGTCTGTCCCTCATATTTTTCAGTCCATTCTTTATTTAAATCTAATTTCATATTATTACAACCTTTCATTTATTTTTTCGCTTTGACAGTGCAAATAATCAATCGTAGCGCTCCGACTGTCTGCCTGTCAGCTTGCAGATAAATCATAGCATACAAATTTTTTTCGTACAATGTGATGTTTAAAAGATTTAGTCTCAACCATAAAAGTTTGTTTAATGGATAAAATCGGGTGTATTACCCTTGAATTCTGTTTGTGTAATGGATAGAAGCATTGTGTTGCTATGTACGATACAATTTGTGCTTTGTGTGATGTAATAGGTCAAAACATAGATAGTGAATATACTGTACTTGGTATATAATCGTATAGTAAAAATGCTGAAATGCTCAGCATATTTCGGATAAAAATATATTGTACTCGGTGCGTGGGGCTGTGGTGCGTTCGGCAATGACGCAAAGGTAATCTCCGATT
>JBJEOX010000072.1:0-3622 GCA_051880935.1 Ruminococcus sp. | reverse complement strand
ACAAACGGACTCAACAGAATATACGACGCCTACGAAAACAGAAACTGGATTTTTTTAAGAATACGTGCGATGTTCTACACAATTGCATTTTTTGCAATAATACTCATTTCGCTTTTAATAATCGGTCTTGGTACGTCAATTAACGAATGGCTGTCACCGTATTTAAAATACCTTCCTGATTTTGTAGCGCTCATCTATCATCTTCGTTATCTTCTGGTTTTTCTGTTTCTTGTAGTGCTTTTTGCGCTTGTGTACCGTAATTTCCCGAATATCAGCCGAAAACAGCACAAGGAGTACGGAATAAAATATCAGTTACCGGGAGCATTTCTCTGCACACTCTCTTGGTATGTGCTTTCATTCGGCATTTCGATTTATGTTGATTATTTTAACGGATTTTCAATTTACGGCGGACTTGCAACTCTTGCAGGTATTATGATCTGGCTGTATTTCTGTATGGTTTGCCTTATGATTTGTGCCGAGATTAATTACGTGTACCACGAGCAGATAAAAAATTTCAGTCTGCGTTCTTTGATTAATAGGCTTAAAAAAAGAAAACACGTAAGAAATAAGAAAAATTAATATTCAATCTGACAGTCCTGCTGCAAAATCCGATGATATTTTTTGGATTTTGCAGTTTTTTCATTGTCTGAGATTTCCGGAAACGGCCCGGAAAAGAAATTATGATTATATCAATCTGTCTGCAATAACAGTCTGCCGCAGCACACTGCCAATGCATAATAATCTTCCACAGTCGCAAAAATTAATTATCGGAATATTATGGATTATGAAGATTAGGGAACCACTGAATAAATCACGCTAAAAGCTGTTTGCACATCTTGCTTGCATATTTTCCGATAGATTGCCCCAAAAATCCTCGTAATGCGTCAGCATTACTGCGGTTTATTTGTGCAACCTAACGAAAAATCTGACGGCGCAATATGCACAAACGATTTAATCAGTGTTTCCTTAGATTATTGCGAAAAGAGGAAATCCTATGCCTAAAGTATATCTGAGTCCCTCACTTCAGGAGTATAATCCATACGTTGACGGGGGAAACGAAGAGTATTATATGAATCTTATAGCTGACGCAATGGAGCCGTATCTTGCCGCAAGCGGAATTGAAGTTGACCGTAACCGCCCCGATATGACTCTTTCACAGGCAATAACAGATTCAAACCAAGCCAATCCGGATTTGCACCTTGCAATCCACAGCAACGCAGCACCGCCGAATGCGGCGGGAAGATACACAGGAGCAGATATTTATTATTACCCCACAAGCACAGCCGGCAAACGCTTTGCAGAGATTCTTCAGGATAACTATAAAAAAGTTTATCCCGACCCGTCAGACGTTGACATAATTCCCACTACTACGCTTGCAGAAGTGCGGCGTACAAAAGCTCCGTCAGCATTAATCGAGGTTGCCTACCACGACAATCCAGAAGAAGCACAGTGGATTCGTGACAACATCAATAATATTGCACGCAATCTATCTCAGTCGGTAGCACAGTATTTCGGAGTTCCGTTTGTAGAGCCATAAAGAATTTTGCAAAGGTGCAGAGCAGTAAAAAGCTGTTCTGCACCTTTTATTGCAAAAATCAAAATGATATAGTATAATACTAAATATAGTAATTTTACAAACAAAGGGGATAATAAAATGACAGACGAACTCAAAGCAAGAATAGACAGAACAATGCAGAATTTAAAGCGTAACAAAATGGAGCCTTATTTCTGCAACACAAAGGAAGAAGCCTGCGAGCTTGTAAAAACACTTATTAATAAAGGCGACGTAATTTCAAGCGGCGGCTCGGTTACCTTAAAGGAAACAGGAGTTTACGATATTATCACATCTTCGGATTACAATTACCTTGACAGATCTGCTCCGGGAATAACACGTGAACAGGTTGAAGAGGTTTACCGCAAAACCTTTACCGCCGACGCATTTTTCACAAGCACAAATGCCGTAACCGAAAACGGAGAGCTTTACAACGTTGACGGCAACTCAAATCGTGTAGCCGCAATTCTCTACGGACCGAAAAGCGTAGTAGTTGTATGCGGAATCAACAAGCTTGTCAAGAATATTGACGAAGCTGTTAAGCATGTAAAAACAGTAGCCGCTCCGCAGAACACAGTTCGCCTTAACTGCGATACATACTGCGCAAAAGAGGGAAGCTGTGTTTCACTCGGTAAAGAAAACTCAGAGCTTTGCGAGGGTTGTCACAGCGACGGAAGAATCTGTTGTAATTACGTGGTATGCGCACAACAACGCCACGTCAACAGAATCAAAGTAATAATTATCGGCGAAGAATACGGTTATTAATCAACAAAAGTAAACAAGCCGTGAACGCCCCATTGCGCCCACGGCTTGCTGATGATTTGCAGAATGTAGTTATCTGTTGTTCTGCTGACTTTTGTTCTGATTATTGTTCTGCTGATTCTTATTCTGGTTGTTGTTCTGGTTCTTGTTCTGATTGTTGTTCTGGTTGTTATTCTGATTGTTGTTCTGATTAAAGTTCATATTAACACCTCCCTTTGACCATATTATTAACCTAAATTCAGGAATTATTCAATGGATAAATTTTTATTTAGAATGAAATCACTTTTAGGTGATGAATACAGCAAATTTTTAAAATATTACGAAGCCGATAATTTCAAAGGACTTCGTGTAAATATACTCAAATGCACTCCCGATAAGCTTAAATGTCTGCTCGATTTTGAGCTTATAAACACACCCTTTTGCAAAGAGGGATTTTATATTCCCGGCGAGGTTACTTCACTCGGCAACAGTCCTTTGCACCATTGCGGTGCGTTTTATATTCAGGAGCCGTCTGCAACCTCGGCAGTTGAAATGCTCGGTGTTGAGGAGGGCGACTTTGTGCTTGACCTTTGTGCCGCACCGGGAGGAAAGAGCACGCAAATCGGCGCAAAGCTAAACGGCACAGGACTTTTGTGGAGCAATGAAATTGTCAGAAACAGGGCTAATATTCTTATATCGAATATTGAACGTATGGGAATTTCAAACGCAGTTGTTTCAAACTGCCACCCCGACGTTCTTTGTGAACGCCTTGCAAACAAATTTGACAGAGTGCTTGTTGACGCACCTTGCAGCGGCGAGGGAATGTTCCGCAAAAATCAGGAGGCTCAGACCGAGTGGAGCGAGGAGCACGTCAAAAGTTGTGCCGAACGTCAGCTTAATATTCTGAACAGCGCAAAAAAGGCTCTCAAAAGCGGCGGTGTGCTTGTCTATTCCACCTGCACATTTTCTGTTGAAGAAAATGAGGGTGTTATAACTCGCTTTCTATCTGAAAATCCTGATTTTGAAATTGAAAATTCAGGCGTTAATTTCGGTAGACCAACGCTTGATTATGCAAGAAGAATTTTCCCGATGGACGGCGGAGAGGGGCACTTTGCCGCAAGACTGCGCAAAATGGGCGAGAATGTAAAAACAATGCTTCCCGACGTTTCATCGGGCAAATTTGATAAGGAAATCCTTGATTTTTATGACAGCCTGTTTTACAATCGCCCGTTTGGTGAAAATATAAAAGTAGTAAAAGATAAAATTATTATTCTTCCAAGGAAATTAAATTTTGATACAAAGGGCTTGCCTGTGCTTCGTGCAGGAGTA
>JBJEOX010000071.1:0-3624 GCA_051880935.1 Ruminococcus sp. | reverse complement strand
TCCCATATCCTGGTCATAGTAATAACCTCTGTAGCGGAATGGGTTGAGGAATTCAAGGTCAAATTTCCGGCTATCGGAATAAGTTACTTTCGTAAATACATTATTTCCGTTAGAATTCTGCGTTACATCATAAACAGTGCAGTTACCCCATGCATCATATTCATAAGCTGCAACTTGAACACCAGCAGCTGTGTAAATGCCGAGTACATCACCTTGTGCGTTTGTTGTTACATAGTAGCTGTATGCTGTTGTTTCACCGGCTTTTATGTATCTGATAGATGTAAGGTTGCCGTAACTGTCATAGAAATAGTAAAGCTCAACACCGGGACGGCTTTCGTACATAAGTTTACCGTCAATATACTGGTAAGTTGTAGTCTCACCGTTGACTGTTTTTGTACCTCTTAAGCCGTCAGCATCATAGGTGTTTTCTACTAAAAGCAACGATGTGGTAGAAATACAACTTGTAAGCTGTCTGCCAAACCAGGTAAACATTTTGTCAAAATAATAAACCGGATTGCCAACCTCATCATAGCCTATTGTTTCGTTTGTTGAAATTGTTCCGTCACCGTCAAGGTCAACTGATGTAAGCAGATTATTCCAACCTGATTTATTGTTATCAGAATATGTGTACTCAATTGTTTTGTTTGCTGTGCCAAGAGAACCTGTTGTGTAAGAATATTCCTCTTTTGAAAGGATATTTCCTAAACCGTCATAACTGAATACTGTAGTTTTATTATCAGTAACATTATTCTCACGAGTCAACTGACCTAATGCATCATAAGTGTATGAACGGTAGGGGAGTGCGTTGACAATGTCTGTACTTGAGCTACTGTCAGCAACTGCACGTTCACCTTTCTGAATTGATGTTATGTTACCGACATCATCATAGGTATAACTGTACGCGGTGTTGTCCACAATCTCGTTTTTAAGCAGAGTTGTTCTGTAAGTATTACTTACACCTGCCGCAGTATTTCTGTCAGTTGCAAGCCAATAAACATAGTTATTGTACAGCGGTCTTGTTGTTGAAAAACTCTTGAGGTTTATTCTGTTAATGCTGTCATAATCATACTCTGCGTGTCTTGTTGAAGAAATTTTATACTGTGTAGGAAGATTATCCTTAGCGTAATTCGCAGTGTTACTGTAACCTGAAACTGCAGAATAACTGTAATACTGAGAAATTGTTCTGCCGCCGATTTCGTTCGTAAGCCTTGTGAGGTTATTACGAATGTCATATCCAAACTCAGTTGAGCCGACATGAGCTGATGAATCTCCGCTTCTTATTTCCTGACGGATAAGTCTTCCGATTGAGTCGTAGTCATATTTATAACTCAAATTGTTCTGCAAATCAGTATGTGAAAGCGGATTAAAAGCACTGTCATAACTCCACTTGAAACGGGAAGCCGAATTACCTTTAATTTCTGTTACGTTGCCGTAAGAATCATAAGTATATTCAAGCTTATCTCCGTTACCGTTAAGGTCAGGTCAGACGGCTCTCTTTTTTTGAGAAACCGCCTAACCTAATTTTTGATAATCAATTGTCAATCACAGAACTGCCACTGATTGGACCAGTTCATTTCTTATGACCTTGCTTTACTGTACTTTTTTCTTCTTACTAAAGTCGGTTTTCACGCTAACTATCCCCTGATAGTCAGGCATAAACCAGCCATTATAGCACATAGATAGCAAAAACAAATAAACCAAAACACAATTTTTGCAATGATTCTCTTGGTGTTTGAAATATTTTCGTCATTACTCAATAAAAACAATAAAATTTGAATAGGCAAAAAAAACACAAACACTCCTATTGCACTACCAATAAAAGACTGTATTTTTATGTGATTTTCCCTCAATACAAAAACAAGGATAAACTCTACCAATATTACTAATAAGAGTTTCTTATAACGCCTTTTCATGCTAATCCTCTTTTCTAATCTTTATAAGCTAGACTTTCTTCCACTATAGAAACGAGTTCTTCATTCCAAGATGCCAGATCTATACTTATCGATGCTTCAAATCCAAATAGAAAATAAGCACTTACCGAAAGATCTACAGTTGCATCACCAGACATAATCGTTGTATTGGCAACACAATTGCTTTTATCATAAAAACTACTCCTCATAAAATCACAGGTGCACTTTTCATCATAGTATGAGTGCTCTCGCCCTATAGCATGTGAAAAAGAATAGATATCTGCCACATTAAGTCCAACGCTCGCTGTTGTTGAATTTCGAGCATCCCACTTTCCTTGTTGATATACAACAGAATCACTTATTGATGCAACTGCACCAACCTCAACCGGAACTCTTTTTATATTCGCCTTAACTTTTCCTCCAATTCCAATTCCTGCTCCTATTTTAGCTGTTGTAGCTTTAAAAGGTGAACTAGCGATCCTTACCATAGTTTTCACAGTATGTTTTACTCTTGAAACAAGTTTTTTGACCAATTTGGGCCAAGCTCCATCGGCATCATCCATATTTACGGGATTATTAAAACAGTACGCAAAAACATTATATCCTTGTACTGAAGAACCTGTTCCCGAAACAACTCCATCTGCATTTATAAACCTACCAATCTGCGGGTCATAATACCTACTCTGCAGATAGTACAGTCCCATATCTTGGTCATAGTAATAACCTCTGTAGCGGAATGGGTTGAGGAATTCAAGGTCAAATTTCCGGCTATCGGAATAAGTTACTTTCGTAAATACATTATTTCCGTTAGAATTCTGCGTTACATCATAAACAGTGCAGTTACCCCATGCATCATATTCATAAGCTGCAACTTGAACACCAGCAGCTGTGTAAATGCCGAGTACATCACCTTGTGCGTTTGTTGTTACATAGTAGCTGTATGCTGTTGTTTCACCGGCTTTTATGTATCTGATAGATGTAAGGTTGCCGTAACTGTCATAGAAATAGTAAAGCTCAACACCGGGACGGCTTTCGTACATAAGTTTACCGTCAATATACTGGTATGTTGTAGTTTCACCGTTGACAGTCTTCGTACCTCTTAATCCGTCAGCATCATAGGTGTTTATAACGGTAGTTGAACCGTTAACGAATGTAACAAGCTGTCTGCCAAACCATGAAAGTGTTTTGCCAAGGTATGAAACAGGATTTCCGATTGCATCATAAGAAATTGTTTCACTTGATGAAACTGTGCCGTTACCGTCAAGGTCAGGCGGTTATCTTTGCAAGCAACCGCCTAACTTGATTTAAAAATTAACCATTAACACACAGTACCGTCACCTGTGTTTCTTAAATGTCACGGAATTAACACCGCTTATTCTAAACAAGCTCATTTCAAAAATTGAAATTGGTTGTTTAGAAACAGTTGACGGCGAAAAGCAACAAGTGGTTAATGTGGAATGGAAGATTAAGAGTTTCAACTATTGAAATTATTACGTTCATAATTTTTACATTTATTTTTTTGCTTGAAATATCCATGGAAATAATAAATAGTCAAATAAACACATATTCCAATAATCGGACTAAAAAGACAAATCTCTTTATAACTCGATTGAGTAATTAGAGCGGCCAAAACTATAGTTAAAAAAAGTATAGCTGAAAACAATGAGGTTAAGGCTTTCTCCAAAAGTTTCATTTTTATATAGTCTAATCGAAC